>NZ_JBNCAT010000005.1:0-147362 GCF_049808495.1 Acinetobacter sp. G11 | reverse complement strand
GCAAGCTGGAAAGTGCGCCTGCCATATTGGCAGGACTTTCGATTTTACTGAACACCCTTCAGCTGCTCTCAGAATATTCAATAGATGAACTGAATGAAATCGCAACCATTGCATTAGGTACCTAAAGATGTGTAGATACCTATGCCCATAGGGAGGAGGAACTTCAAATATTAGAGTGACATTCACTCCACCTTTAACAATTCTGCATAATTCCCAAAACAATCCCCATGTTCTAACTGAAATCCAGTTTTAGGCATTCGCGTCGCATAAATCCGTTTACCCGTTTCCTTCTGGCTTTGAACAGCCAGTTCAGGCAGATTGAGTTGCCGCTGAAACCACTGAATCACTTCATGTAAAGGCACAGGCTGATTATTCGTGACAATATAAGACGGTTCTGGATGTTCCACGTGAAGCAAGTGAGCCAAAAAGCGTGCCAGATCATCGATATGAATCCGATTGGACCAGTGAATATTGGCATAGGTTTTGGTGCTCTCTGCGAGCTTGATCATTCTCGCGACAGAAATGCCATAAATCCCGGTTGGGCGAATGACAATACATTGCTGGGGAAATGCCTGCTGGTAAAGTTGCTCCATTTTCCAGAGTAATCTCCCCTGCTCATCTACAGGCTGAAGAGCAGTTTCATCATCAATGCGCTCACCGGCATTTTCACCATAGACCCGGGTCGAGGACACCACCACAATCCTTTGCAGCGGATGCTGTTTTAAGGCATTTACAATGGGCTGAACCAAATCGACATAGGTCTGCTGATAGCCTTGCACCGTGCTTTGTGAAGGCGACAATAAAACATAGACCCAATCCACCGGTTCAAGATGCTCTAAATCAAGCTGATGCACATCCTGAATCAGATGAGTCGCATAAGCATCCGTTTTCGGACTTTGGCTGATTGTGGTAATTTGGTGGCCTTGCTGAGATAATTGTTTGGCAACCCGGGTAGACGTTTTACCATAACCTATAAATAATATATGCATTAAGCACCTGATGATTTAACTCAAGTTGAGGGCGAATGGCTGCAGTCCATCAATTGCAAGGGGTAGGAACTGCCTCTGCTGCATTACTGGAAAAACTAAATATCTTTAGCACAGATGATTTACTGTTTCATCTGCCGCGTGATTATGAAGATCGTAGCACGATCATCCCCATGAACCAATTGGTCGTGGGGCGCAGCTATTTACTGGAGGGAATCGTTAAAGGGGTCGATTTTCCGCCCGGTAAGCGTAAATCTATGGCCGTACAACTCCAGGATGATTTCGGCAAAGTCACCTTGCGTTTTTACCATGTCTATAAAGCCCTGACCGATCGTGCCAAGGTCGGCAACCACTTGCGCATTTTTGGTGAAGTCCGCGTGGGTGCACGGGGTCTGGAACTGTATCATCCGGAAATTCAGCTCATTACTGAACATACGCCCTTACCGAAGACCCAGCTCACCGCGATTTATCCTGCAACCGATGGCCTAACCCAGCCCAAACTGCGTGAATATGTCAAACAGGCGCTGAAACAGCACAGCGATGAGCTGCCCGAATTGTTACCGGAAAAATTTACCAATGGTTATGCACTAAAACAGGCACTTGAATATATTCATGAACCGCCGCTAAATGCCAATATGCTACAGCTGGCCCAAGGTTCGCATCCGGCACAGCAGCGTTTGATTTTTGAAGAACTGGTAGCGCATCAGATCAGTCTGTTATCACGGCGTGCCTATATTCAGCAGATTGCCGCCCCTTCTTTTAGTCCAAGTAAGAATTTTGCCAAACAGTTATTGGACAGCTTGCCCTTTAGCCTGACCGGTGCACAAAAGCGGGTTTCCAAGGAAATTGTGCAGGACTTAAAACAGAACAAGCCGATGCTGCGCCTGGTTCAGGGCGATGTCGGTGCAGGAAAAACCCTAGTGGCTGGCGTTGCCGCCTGTCATGCTTTAGAAGAAGGCTGGCAAGTGGCGCTGATGGCACCGACCGAAATTCTGGCGGAACAGCATTATCTGAATTTTAAAAAATGGTTTGAACCTTTAGGCCTGAATGTGTCCTGGCTTTCAGGCAAACAGAAAGGCAAAGCCCGTACAGCGGCCGAGCAAACCATTAAACAAGGCACTGCAAATCTGGTGGTGGGTACCCATGCCCTGTTTCAGGAAAATGTCGAATTCAGCAAACTCGGCCTGGTGATTATTGACGAGCAGCATCGCTTTGGGGTCGATCAGCGGCTGGCGCTGCGTAATAAAGGTGCCAATAACATGACTCCGCATCAACTGGTGATGACCGCTACCCCGATTCCACGCACGCTCGCCATGTCGGCTTATGGTGATCTGGACACCTCGGTAATTGACGAACTGCCGCCCGGCCGTACCCCGATTCAGACCGTCACCATCCCCTTGGATCGCCGCGAAGAGGTACTCAGCCGAATTGCCCGCAATTGCGCCGAAGGCAAACAGGCTTACTGGGTCTGCACTTTAGTGGAACAATCGGAAACTTTAGATGCACAGGCTGCTGAAGCGACTTATCAGGAAATTAAAGAACGCTTTCCACAGCTCAATATTGGTCTGGTGCATGGCAAGATGAAAGCCGATGAAAAACAGGCGGTAATGCAGCAATTTAAAGACAATCAGCTGCAACTTTTGATTGCCACTACGGTAATTGAGGTTGGCGTGGATGTACCCAATGCATCCATCATGGTGATTGAAAATGCCGAGCGTCTGGGGCTTTCCCAGCTGCATCAGCTACGCGGTCGCGTCGGTCGTGGTGCGACTGCCAGTTTCTGTGCCCTGCTGTATAAGAATCCGCTTTCGCAAAATGGACAGGAACGACTGCGGATTATGCGTGAAACCAATGACGGTTTTATCATTGCCGAAAAAGATCTGGAAATTCGTGGCCCGGGTGAATTGCTCGGCACTAAACAAACCGGAGATATGGGCTTTCGGGTAGCCAAGTTAGAACGCGATGATCATCTACTGAATCAGGCGCATTATGTTGCGCAGCAAATTCTGAAAGACTATCCGGAAAATGCAGAGGCTTTACTGAAACGCTGGTTACCTGAAGCGCCGCGCTATGCCTATGTATAAAAATAATTTTACCTAAACAATTTAGCGGATTATTGATTACAGTATCAGCAGCATGAATGCTGCTGTTTGCTACCTAAATACTGCCTATGCAAAATTAATATTCATCAGAAGAAGAAAAATATGCTGTCATTTATTCCTCCCTTACTGCACAAAGCCATGCAGCGGCTTTCTCCATGTGTACTTTGTGGCATAGACCATCAACGTCATCATTCACTCTGTACCGACTGCTGGCAACAACTCCCCTGGTTGAAACAGAACATCCAGCGACAGGAAATGCAGATTCAGGTGGCCTGTCATTATGCCTACCCAATGGACCGTATTATTCAAAAATTTAAATATGAACAACAGCTGCACTTTCAAAACCTGCTGGCTGGCTCACTTATCGACCTCAAGCTTCCCAAAATCCAGGCCATCGTCCCGATGCCGATTTCCAGTCAACGATTGGCAGAACGCGGCTACAACCAGTCATTGGTGCTTGCGAAAATCCTGGCAAAACAGCTAAAGATTCCGGTCTGGCAGCCGGTTGCACGACTGGCCCAACATTCGCAAAAAGGCTTGAGCCGTATTGAACGGCTTGACCAGATTGAGCAGCAATTCGTGATTGCCACAAAAACCCGCGTCCGTTACCGTACGGTACTGATGCTGGATGACGTGGTCACGACCGGCAGTTCACTGCATGCCTTAAAACAGAAACTGGAACAATTGGGCTGTCAAAAGATTTATGCAGCCTGTATTGCCAGTGCAGAGATTTAAAGCTAGGAAAGGAAGTCTGCTGATTTCCCCTATTTCCTGGCGGAAGCCTATACTCATCCTTGCGGGGAAGAATTTATTTTATCCATCAGGACATCGTGCTTTCTGTTAAAAATTGCTTCACCCAGGGCATGATAATTTCACGGGTTAAAGGTGCCAGTGGGGTTGTTTTATCCTCTAAACCGACCCACTTCATCTCGGCAATTTCAGCATCAATTTTTGGGGCGTGATCTAAAGTTACATGATAAACATAGCTGACCAGCTGATGATCTGGCTCGTTGGCGGTTGCAGTTTCAAACCGACCGACGAATTGCTCAATCGAGGCCCGACAGCCAATTTCTTCCTGAATTTCACGCAGCATGGTCGCTTCAGGTGGCTCGTTGGGTTCCAGCTTGCCACCCACCTGCATAAAGCAGGAAGTATTCTGCTTACGTACCACTAAAAGTTGCTGTTGCTCATTTAAAATAATGGCAGCCGCTACCGTAATCACTTTCATTTTTATTTCACCAGCACTTGTTGATCAGCCATACCCCATTTCGGCTGTGGTGCCTGAAAAGCGTCAAACTGTTGCAAAATTTCTTCAATGCAGTCCGAAGCAATAATGCTGTCCGCAAAACGTGGCTGGGTAAAACCTTTCACTGTCGTAAACTGAATAAACTTGAGTAAATCATCATAAAAACCGGCCACATTTAAAAATGCGCAAGGCTTTAAATGAATACCGAGCTGCGCCCAGGTCCATTGCTCAAAAATCTCTTCCAGCGTTCCTGCACCACCCGGCAGTGCAATAAAGGCATCGGACAGTTCCGACATTTTGGTTTTGCGTTCATGCATATTGGCCACCACATGCAATTCGGTTAAATGCGGATGAGCCAGCTCACGATCCACCAATACATTGGGAATGACACCAATGACTTTTCCGCCTGCCTGTAAAGCACTGTCGGCCACTACTCCCATCAAGCCAGAACGGCCGCCACCATAGACCAGCGTTTTACCTTGCTGGGCAATGGTCTGCCCCATTTTTTGCGCGGTGTCTAAAAAAATGGAATCTGTCCCAATAGAAGAGCCGCAAAAAATTGCGATTGATTTCGTCATTTTTTCACCATGTTTTACAGATGTCATATTAATAAAGTAAATTTTCAGGAGATTTTTTAATAAAAAAGCGATTGAATCAGTGTTTTTATTCAATTCCTTGTCTAAAATACACCCATCAATTAACCTATACTGCGCAGGGAAAAGACAGCATGCTTGAAGCCTTTTACGCCACAGAGCGCGGTAGTTTGGAAGATGCCACCATCAATGGTGGTTTTGATCTCCACCCGGATTTAGTGTGGATCGATCTTATTGCCCCATCACAAGAAGAACAACAATGGGTCTTAGATGCTTATGAGCAAAATTTACCCACCCTAAAATCTTTAGAGGATATTTCTTCATCGGCACGATTTTACCGTGATGATGACGGTATTTTACATATCAGCACCTACTTTTTGACGAAAAATAAAAATTTTCAGGTCGATGGCGAAACCGATGACAATTCGAGCATTTTAGCAACCGTGCAAACGGTGGCTTTTATTCTGCATAAAGAGCGCCTGTTTACCCTGCGCGGTGAAAAACTGGTGGCCTTTCGTGCTTTTCGTGCCCGTGCCCGCCGCAATGACTATGAGATTGACTACAAAGACCCGACCTGGGTGCTGCTGGGACTACTGGAAGCCAAACTGGACGAGCTTGCGGATATTCTGGAAGATATCCACAAGGACCTGGAAAAGTATTCCACAGAAGTGCTGAACAACCGCCATCGCGAACAGATTCTCGATCTGGATGACATGATTACCCGTCTGGCACAACTCGAAGACATGCTCGGAAAAGCGCAATTGTGTTTAATCGATTTGCGTCGTGTCCTGACTTTCCTGTCGCGTCCACGTGCTTTGGGCAGTCATATTTACGATGCCGATATTCGGGAACTCAGCGAAGACGTTCGGTCTTTGGTCGAACATGATGCCTTCCTGTTCCAGAAGGTTCGATTCTTGCTGGATACCACCTCCGGATTCATTAATACCGAACAGAACGATACGATTCGTCGCTTCTCGATCTTGCCAAGCATGCTCGCGCCACCCATGCTGGTTGCCAGTGTTTATGGCATGAATACCGATGTGCTACCTTTTGCACGAGGCACCACCAGCTTCATTATGGTCAGTATTATTTTAGCGGCTTTCTTTATAGGACCGCTGGCCTATTTCCGCTGGAAAAAATGGATTTGAGGCATCATTTATCCTCCCTCCTTCCAGGAGGGAGTTAGAGGGAGGTATTTTAAATCCCATCAATTTCATTACTTATCTAAGCTGCTTTACGCGCCAATCTAGCTACAGGAAGAAATCTAGAATTCTAATTTTATCCCCTCTCTCTAACTCTCTCCCTCAGGGAGAGAGGACTGCTCAATATTCATCTCTTACAAGCTCAGCTCAATAAAAAAGCACCTCGCGGTGCTTTTTTATTGGATTAGGCAATCAGCTGCAGATCATCATGCAAATGACAGGCCTGAATGATTTTCAGCATCTTCTCAGGGACTGCTTTAAACTGTAAGCCTTGGGCTTTCGGGGTCTGACGCAACCAGCGCACCAATACGGCCAAAGCCAGCGTACCGCCCTGTTCCAGCTGTGCCAGATTGACCACCACAGGAAACTGATTCTGCGATTGAATCAGTTTCAAACCTTGCTGGTAATAGTCCTCTGCATTGGCATAATCTATTTTGCCGGAAACCTGCAATTCCTGATGAATGAATTGAATCACTGAACACCCTTCTTAGTTATTTTTTATCTACAGATGCATCTGGTTCGAAGTTCGCAATGGCTTTATCGATATTGCCACCATTACGTTTTACCGTTGCAGCAAACTGATTGCGGAACTGTAAACCTAAATCAATACCAGCCACATTGATATTACGTACTTTCCATTGATTGCCTTTATCCACCAACTGGAAAGATACTGGCGTTTTTTCGCCTTTGTTGTTGAAATCAATCGTGACTACAGGATTTTTGCTATTGGTTTCTTTATATGGACGCAGGCTATACGTCTGGTTGGTATATTTAGCAAAAGCTGTACCGTAATTTTCGATTAAAGTTTCACGGAAATTGTGTTCAAACTTGGCACGCTGAGCAGCCGTACTGTACTGATTGGTGGCATAAGTTCCCATCACCAGACGGGTAAAGGCTTGTGAATCAATATAAGGGTCAAGGTTTTGACGCACAATCGCTTTCACGGCAGCAGGATTGTTTTGCAATTTTCCCTGATCCGCTTTTAAACGGCTAATCAGGCCATCCGCCACTTTTTTAACAAACGCCGGTGGTGTTTCAGCCGGTTGTGCAAAAGCAGTACTCGCCATCATTGTTGATAAAACACTTATGCCAAGTGTATGTTTAAGTAAAGTATTCATTAAATTCTCCTCTCAAAATTACTCAACAAATGAAGTTTGCGCATCTTCTGTTGATTCAGTTGATGTATTTTCTTCCGCCGCTTTCGCTGATGACTTGCCCGCACCGCCAGTAATGAACTTGCTGATCAAATCTTCAAGATCCATGGTGCCTTGGGTATTGGCAATGCTTTCACCACGTTTGATATAGTTCAGGCCACCACCTGGTACCACTTTCAAATATTTCTCGCCCAATAAACCATTGGTGGCAACCATAATGTAAGCATCTTCATCAATACTGGTGATGGAGTTCATGTTATCAACAAGTTGCTTTTCCATTTCTTTTTGTTTCAAAGGAGCCGCTTCGCTATATTCTGTGCTATAGCGCAATTCTTCCAAAGCATTGGCTTGAACCTTTTTCAGCTGTTCTTTGTTAAAAGAAGTCAACTTGCCGTCCAGGTCAAAATGCACCGTTGCCAAACGCGACACCGGATCAAGGGTAATATCGGTAACGCGGCCAATGGTGACACCACTCATGGTCACTTTGGCACGCGGTTTCAGGCCGTTGACGTTGTCAAAACTTGCCGTCATGCTATAGCTGTCACGCAGGTTAGTTCCCATAAGGCCACTGACTTTCATGGCCAGGAAAAATAACGCAATACCGGTCAGAATGACAAAAATACCTACGGCCAGCTCACTTGCACGTGATTTCATTAAACACCTCCAAACATGACCGCAGTCAACACAAAATCAGAACCTAAAACACACAATGAGGAATACACCACTGTTCGGGTAGTCGATGTTGCAATTCCTTCTGACGTTGGTACACAGGCATAGCCCTGATAGACCGCAATCCAGGTACAAAGCAATGCAAAAACCAGGCTTTTAATAATGGTCCCGTTGAAAATATCTTTATAGAACTGCACGCTATTTTGCATGCCACTCCAGAAAGAACCTTCATCTACCCCTAAAAAATCGACGCCGACCATTTTACCGCCCATGATGCCAATGGCACCAAAAATAATCGATAACATCGGCAGACTGACAATTCCGGCCCATAAACGCGGTGAAACAATCCGTTTGAGTGGATCGACCCCAATCATTTCCATACTGGCCAGTTGTTCTGTGGCTTTCATCAGGCCAATTTCAGCCGTTAAAGCCGAACCGGCACGTCCTGCAAACAGCAATGCCGCCACCACAGGAGCCAGCTCTCTTAATAATGTTAGAGATACCATGGTGCCCAGCATGGCTTCCGAGCCAATATTGACCAAAATGGAATAGCCCTGTAAGCCCAGCACCAAACCAATAAATAAACCCGATACGGCAATAATCAGTAAAGACATCACGCCTACCCGGTACATTTGGTAAATAAACAGTTTGACCCCAAGCCAGGTCGGCATGGAAAATAGGATTTGCAGCAACATCTGGGTTGCCACGCCAATCCCCTGAACACGTTCAATGACGCGTTTACCTAATGAGGCAATAGCATTCATGAATGCACCTCATCACTTAAATAAGCCTTATGGCTAAATTGATAATCGACAGGACCTTCAGCAGCACCGGTTAAGAACTGACGCACAAATGCCGATTCATGCTGCTTTAATTCAGCAGGCGTCCCCTCACCCTGAATCACGCCTTCAGCAATAATATAGATGTAGTCGGCAATTGATAAGGTTTCCCCCACATCATGCGACACAATAATCGTGGTTAAATCCAGAGCTTCACGCAAGGTACGAATTAAACGCGTAAGTACGCCTTTTACAATCGGGTCTTGGCCGGCAAAAGGCTCATCATACATGATCAGTTCCGGATCGAGCGCAATTGCACGTGCCAGGGCCACACGACGGTTCATCCCGCCTGAGAGTTCTGCAGGCATGAGCTTTTCGGTACCGCGTAAGCCTACCGATTCCAGTTTGAGTGCCACCAGCTCTGCAATAAGATGTTCAGGAAGCTGGGTATGCGCACGTAACGGAAAAGCCACATTTTCATAGACGCTCATATCGGTAAACAAGGCACCACTTTGAAAAAGCATGCCCATACGTGCACGCGCAGTAAATAATTCCTGACGCGACATATGTGCAATACTTTTGCCGTCCAATAGAATTTCACCGTGCTCTGGTGTCAATTGACCACCAATCAAACGCAGCAAAGTGGTTTTCCCTGTACCTGAAGGTCCCATAATCGCGGTAATCTGACCACGCCGAATCTTTAAACTGACATTATCGAAAATGACACGTTTCCCTCGTTTAAAGCTCAAATCATTGACTTCAATCCAAGATTGAGCTTGTTGAGGCATTTGATTATTCATAGCTGAGGGTTTTCCTGCATTTTTTTCAGCATGCATACTATAAAGGATTCGGGTTTAAAATGTTACCTTTAGATAAAAAGCAACCGATTTACCATAATTTTTAATTTTTTTTAATTGTCGTCAGTTATTTGAACCAGCAAGAGACCGGGTTACAGAAAAGAATTATAGATATAGTATGCGATGTTACTGAGTAATAAAATTAAACCAATATAAGGCATAATCACCTCTTGATTAAAATTCCCAACATAGTCATTAGATTCATTATTCATATTTAACAGAATTAAAACAAACTATGATCCAGTATACATTTTTATTCGACAAGGTCAAAGATTAATCCCATAAAAAAACCGGTGTTTCCACCGGTTTTTTACTACCCAAATCTAACGTTATTAGTCGTTAAATTTGCGACGTGGGCGATCTTCACCAAAACTGCGCTTAGGACGATCTTCACCAAAGTTGCGTTGTGGACGGTCACCAAAATCACGCTTAGGACGGTCGCCATTGAATTCGCGACGTGGACGGTCACCCCCTTCACGCGCTGGTTTATAGTCTACGCGGTTGCCACGGTTGTCATCGTTAGAACGCGGTTTGTCACCAAAGCTGCGTTGCGGACGATCACCGAAGTCACGACGTGGACGATCTTCACCGCCAAAGCTACGTTGTGGACGATCACCGAAGTCACGACGTGGACGATCTTCAAAACCGCCTTCGCGACGTGGACGGTCGCTGTTGAATTCACGACGTGGACGATCTTCGAAAGAACGTTGCGGACGGTCGCTGTTGAATTCACGACGCGGACGGTCGCTGTTAAATTCGCGACGTGGACGGTCTTCACCACCGAACGCAGAACGCTCACCACGTGGTTTGTCATCATAGCTGCGACGTGGACGGTCTTCACCGCCTTCACGACGTTTGAAGTTGCTTTCACCTTCAAAACGACGACCGCCACCGAAACCGCCACGGCCACCACGACCGCCGTCACGACGACCACGACCACCATCACGGCTACCACGTGCAGGAGGTGGAGATGGCTCAAGGCCTTCAATTTCAGAAACGTTTAAACGCGTTTCCAAATAATCTTCCAAAGCACGGATTTTGCCACGTTCACGGTAAGTTGCCAAAGTAATGGCTTTACCAGTACGACCCGCACGACCGGTACGACCAATACGGTGTACATAATCTTCATTCTTCATTGGAAGGCCGAAGTTAATTACGTGCGAAATGGTTGGTACGTCCAGACCACGTGCTGCAACGTCAGTCGCAACCAGGATTTTTGCACGGCCTTCACGAATACTGCGTAAACGACGGTTACGTACGGTTTGTGGCATCGCACCGTGAAGTGCTACAACAGATAGACCCGCTTCTGAAAGTTCTTCAGCCAGCATGTCGGTATCTTCTTGAGTAGAAGCAAATACTACCGCCTGATCCAGATCTTCTTCATTTAACCAGTGGGTAAGCAATTTTTTCTTATGCTCGAAACCATCAGTCCAATGTAAGGTCTGAGTGATGTCAGTATTGGTTGAATGACCTGTTTCAATTGCAATACGTTCAGGATCATTCATCATGCGTTCAGCAAGATTAATGATACGTGGTGCAAATGTTGCAGAGAACATTAAGGTTTGTGTACGGTTAACCGCTAAATCACTGATGGCTTCCAGGTCTTCAGAGAAACCGAGGTCAAGCATACGGTCAGCTTCATCGACAATTAATGAATCCACTTTATCCAGTTTAATTTGACGACGGTTAACCAGGTCAAGCAAACGACCTGGAGTTGCTACCACAACCTGCGCGCCTTTTAACTGCTGGATCTGTTTACCAAAAGGCATACCACCCATGATCGCAGCCACACGAACGCCTTTCATATGACGAACGAATGCAATCGCATCCTGACATACTTGTTGTGCAAGCTCACGCGTCGGTGAAATCACCAAAATTGACGGTTGAGTAATTGCTTTCATACGTTCTTTAAACGGTACGAAAGTGTCTTGATTTGCAAGCGCGTTCAAAGTCGGAAGCAGGAATGCAGCTGTTTTACCAGAACCGGTTTGGCTTGATACTAAAAGATCTTTACCTTCAAGTGCAGCAGGAATCGCTTGTTCTTGTACAGGAGTTGGCGTAGTGAGGCCTAAGCCTTCTAGAGCCTGTGTTAACGACTCATCAAGGGAAAAATCAGCAAAAGTTTTGCTCATAGAGAGTATTCACCCGAAAATGGGTGCTCCATTTAATAAATTACAATATGGACATCGGCAAAAAGCGGCACAGCAATTAGAGCTGAAAAATATAAGAATTCAGCAGCGATCCGAATAACGACGATGTGGATATAACGCACGCATGATTACGGCCGCAAACCTGAAGGAATCGCTTAAGCGATTGGGGCGCGAAGGATATGTCCTCTCTATGGACAGGACGCGCATACAATGATTAGAAGATAATGTTCAGGTAAAGAACGGAAATTTAAGTGCGTGGCGGCATAATAACAGAACCATTTAAAAAAGTAATCATTTTTTTCGATCAAATTATGCATACATACTGTTTTTTTCAGTAACAGTCTATTTTACAACTCAATTTTGTTTAATTTTTAAACAATCAATATTGTAACCCTTTATATGGGTAAACATACGGGCAAATGGATGCTATCCGGTATTTTCATGCCATCAGGAATTTAATTCAAAAATAAAAAAAGCCCTCACAAGGAGAGCTCTTTTGTCATGTCACTCGATTCAATCGATCTTACTTCGCTGCGTCACCCCAAGCTGGAACAACAGCTTGCATTAAAGGTTTCAGCATTTTCATAGAGCAAGCAAGTACTTGACCATTTTCCATAGAATCGGCACCACCACGTGCATCCACTACAGTACCACCTGCTTCTTTCACGATTAACTCGCCTGCAGCGATATCCCAAGGTTTCAAACCAAGTTCAAAATAACCATCCAAACGGCCTGCAGCTACATATGCCAAGTCTAATGCAGCAGAACCTGCACGACGGTATTGTGCACCCGCTTCAGTTACGTTTAATAATGAATCGAAATGGTTTTTTGCATAAGAAATCACTTCACCGTTACGTTTAGCACGGTAAGCATGACCTACGGCAAGAAAAGTATTTTGCAGGCTGTCTTTAACATTTACGCGAATACGGCGTTGATTCAACATTGCACCACGACCACGACTGGCAGAGAATAACTCGTCTTTCACAGGATCATAAATGACACCGTGTTGAGTCACACCTTTGTGCTGAACAGCAATAGAAATACAGAAATGCGGGAAACCGTTAATGAAGTTTAAAGTCCCATCCAGCGGATCGATCACCCAACACCAGTCGGCGTCGTGACCTTTACCTTCTTGCAGACCAAACTCTTCACCAAGGAAGCTGTGGTTTTTATAGCTTTTACGTAGCGTATCGATAGTCAACTGTTCCAAATAACGGTCTACACGCGTTACCGGACCATCAATCCCTTTTTCTTCGACTTGTAGATCGAGTTTATGACGATTTTGATGCGCTTTTAAAAGCTCTTGACCAACTAATTGAGCCGCACGCGCAGCCATCACCACCATAGGTTCCATTGAACACCCACTACAATTTGAAGATATTGATAAAGAATAATGCATAAAAGCCCTCACATTTTAGCAAATACGAGGGCTTTTAGGGAAAAAATGTTTCTAAAATTTTTAAGCCAATCAGGACACCGACTGCACAAGTTTTGACCAGGCAAATTCAATTGATTTTTCAATGCCCTTGGCATCCAGTCCGGCCTGTTGCAGCATCTGTGCATGCGAAGCCTGATGCATAAAGATGTCGGCCAGCCCTAAATTCAAGATTGGCTTAACAATTTGTGCCTGAGCAAGGTATTCGTTTACCGCACTGCCTGCACCTGCCATCACGGCATGTTCCTCAACCGTGACAAATAAACTGGTTGTCGCAGCCAGCTGTTCAATGATCTGCTCGTCCAAGGGTTTAACAAAGCGCATATTCACCACACGCACCCCCACCTCATGGCTAGCAGCGAGCGTTTGTGCTGCTTCTACCGCCACACTGACACGGCTACCGAATGCCAGAATGCTGATCTGGTCTTCTTGAGATTCATTAAAACTGGCCACAATTTCTGCTTTGCCAATCTCCAAAGCCGTCATTTGTTGCTGAATTTCCACGCCTACCCCATTGCCACGCGGGTAACGCACCGCTGCGGGACCATTGTATAAATAAGCAGTATGCAGCATCTGACGACATTCATTTTCGTCTTTAGGTGCCATGATCACTATATTCGGGACAGTACGCATAAAGGCATAGTCATAAGCCCCGGCATGGGTCGGGCCATCTTCACCCACCAGCCCGGCACGGTCGATGCCAAAAGTAACATCCAGATTTTGCAAAGCTACGTCATGAATCAGCTGGTCATAACCACGTTGCAGGAAAGTCGAATAAATCGCCACGACCGGTTTTAAACCTTCGCAGGCCATCCCTGCTGCCAGTGTTACGGCATGCTGTTCGGCAATCGCCACATCAAAAAAGCGTTCCGGGAACTGTTTGGCAAACTGCACCATGCCTGAACCTTCACACATAGCCGGCGTAATGGCCAGCAAACGCTGATCTTGAGCAGCTTCATCACAGAGCCATTGTCCAAACACATCGGAATATTTCGGTGCTGCAATGCTTGAAGATGCAGCATTTAATTTGCTGATGGCATGGTATTTAATCTGATCGGCTTCCGCAGGCGCAAAACCTTTACCTTTTGTGGTATAGACATGAATTAAACGCGGACCTTTACGTTTTTTCAGGGCATTAAACACTTGCACCAGCTGATTGACATCATGACCGTCAAATGGACCAAAATAGTCAAAACCGATAGCCTTAAACAGGTTGTCTGCAGCATCTGTTGCAGCACTGTGCAAACGTGAGTTATAGGTCCATGCTGGATGAGGCTGCACATAGGCTTCACCTTCATCCGAAACATTGACCGACTGGCCCCGTTCCCATATGGCAGCCAAATGTTTGGCAAAACCACCGGTACTGCATGAAATCGACATGTCGTTGTCATTCAGCACCACAATCAAATCCGCATCATGTGCAACGGCATCATTCATGGCTTCAAAGGCCATACCGGCGGTCATGGCACCATCACCAATAATGGACACCACTTCACACGGATCGTTCTGATAACGGCGCGCCAGTGCCATGCCCAGCCCAGCAGAAATGGCTGTTGAAGAATGCCCCACCCCAAAGGTATCGAATATCGATTCTTCACGTGCAGGAAAGGCAGCCAAACCGTCTTTGGCACGAATGGTAGTCAACTGTTCACGGCGACCGGTCAAGGCTTTATGCGGATAGGCCTGATGCCCCACATCCCAGATCAGGCGGTCATGCGGGGTATTAAAACAATAGTGCAAAGCCACTGTGAGTTCGATCACCCCCAGATTGGCACCAAAATGCCCACCGCTTTGTCCTGCTGCATACAAAATGTACTGACGTAACTCATCCGCCACTTGTTCTAGTTGGCTACGCTCGAGCAATCGTAATTGTTGAGGATGATCAATCGCATCCAGCAACGGAGTTACAGGGCGGTGAGTCGGTATTTCTGTATACAACATAAATGGCGAAGCCTTCTAAAGCCTGGCAAATCCTAAGCTAGGTCAATGGGTTTATTCGAGCATAATGATCGAATTGTATCACCTTTAAATCAGCCACATTTCTAGCGATGCAGTTTAGAGGCAAATCTCTACACTGGGTGTTTGTTCATGAGCGAGATTATCCTGAATAATCTTACTATTTATCAACCATTATCGTTCGCTTTATACAAAAAAGAAAATCTTCTGCATAAATTCATCTTTACAATTCAACTAATGTCCAATCATTCCGCTATACTTTAGCTAATTAATGAACTATTTAACGAGTTAAGCAGTGCCCATAGAATTTGTCGCGACTTCAAGATTACCAACCGCTTTTGGTGAATTTAAAATCACGGTATTTCAAGACCCTAAAACGGGCGAAGAACATGTAGCACTGTCTAAAGGTCTGGATACCCCGCCCACTGAGCCGGTATTGGTCAGGATTCATTCTGAGTGTTTGACCGGTGATGCCTTTGCTTCACTGAAATGCGATTGCGGCCCGCAACTGCAAGCCACCCAGAAACTGATCAATGAAGTCGGTCAAGGCGTGATTCTGTATTTACGTCAGGAAGGTCGCGGTATTGGACTGACCAACAAGATTCGTGCCTATGCCCTGCAAGACCAGGGACACGATACGGTGGATGCCAACTTGATGCTGAACTTGCCGGCGGATGCACGACGCTATGATATGTGTACCATCATGCTCGACCATTTACAGGTCAAGCAGGTAAAACTGATTACCAATAATCCTTCCAAGATTCAGGCGCTACAAGAACTGGGCATTGATGTGGTTGACCGTGTGCCGCTCACTGTCGGTTTGAATCCTTTTAATGCAGAATATCTAAAAACCAAGCATGAACGCATGGCACATATGTATAAGAAAGGCGATTTTTAATCGCCTTTTTTATAAATCCCTCCAAACCTCCCTTTTTCAAAGGGAGACTTTATTCACTTAAATTATTTAAGTGAATAAAGTCTCTCTCCTTTCATAAAGGATGAGGAGCATAGCTCCGCAAGGGTGGATTCAAATTAAATCGTCATCGAAAAAATCCGGTTCTCCGGAACACGGCGTTTTAAACGCAAATCAAAAGCCATACAGATATTACGTACAAAAGGTTTGCCCTGTTCAGTCACGGTAATGCCCTGCTCATCAATCTGTAATAGCTGATCCTGCTGCATTTCTGCAAGTTGCAGCAAAACCTCGGGCAGTTCAGGAAATTGCATCGCTTCAGATTGCCAGGAAGTGTTGAAGGTACACATCAAGTTCAAGATATGCTTGCGGATAATCAAATCTTCTGCACTCAGCACATGGCCTTTGACCACCGGAATTTCATCTTGCTCCAGACGTGCATAATAATCTTCCAGTTTCTTTTCATTTTGCGCAAAGCTGTACCAGCTGTCGCTAATGGAAGAAATTCCCAGGCCAATCATCACTTGGGTTTTGGATGCGGTATAGCCCATAAAGTTGCGATGTAAAGTCCCCTGTTTAAAGGACTGGTACATGCCGTCTTTTTCTAGCGCAAAATGATCCATACCAATTTCATGATAACCATGCGCCAGCAGTTGTTTTTTGCCTTCTTCATAGCACTGGCGTTTCAATTCATCTTTCGGTACATCGGCATCTTTAAAACCACGCTGGCCATTGCCCTTAATCCACGGCACATGAGCGTAGCTATAAAATGCCAAACGGTCTGGCATTAAACTCTTGGTTTGATCAATGGTATTCAGCACATCTTCCAGGTTTTGAAAAGGCAAGCCAAAAACCAGATCATGGGAAATGGAGGTATAACCGATTTCACGTGCCCACTCCGTGACACGCTGTACATGTTCAAAAGGCTGAATCCGGTGAATGGCTTTTTGTACCATTTCATTGTAGTCCTGCACACCATAGCTGACCCGACGAAAACCCAGATCATACAAGGCTTGCAGATGTTCACGAGTGGTATTGTTGGGATGCCCTTCAAAGCTGAATTCATGCTCGGCAGCCACCTCTGCCTTTGCCAGAATGCCCTGAATTAACTGTTGTAAATGCTCAACCGAAAAGAAGGTCGGTGTGCCGCCGCCCAAATGAATTTCTTTAATTTTTGGCGTTGTTGCCAGCAACTGGCAATACAAGTCCCACTCCTTGAGCACGGCCTGAATATAAGGCTGTTCCATCTCATGCTTTTTCGTGACCCGTTTATGGCAGCCACAGAAGGTACACAGGCTTTCACAGAAAGGCAGATGGATATACAGACTGATGCCTTCACTTGAGTTGGACTCATCAAAGGAACGCTTTAAGCTCTGTTTCCACAGCTCAAGTGAAAATGGCTCGGTTTCCCAGTACGGCACCGTTGGATAACTGGTATAACGGGGTCCCGGCACATTATATTTTTGAATTAAAGAACGCGTCATCGCTGCTATCCATTCTCTACTGCAACAGCCGGTTATACCTATAACCGAACCTATATTTTGCATACATATTCAACTCATTTTGCTGGGCTTGGTCATAGAATTCAACCTAGCGATCTCGTCGGAATATTTTTCAGCGACCACTTTGCATCAAAGTCTGCATAAAATAGAGGGTATCTGTTTCAATAAAAAGCGTGCTGCATAAAAGTCCTTACTCTTTTATACAATTTATGCTTTGATGTATCTCAGTTTTCTTTTCCGCTATGAGGGCTTTGATGCAGCATCCTACATCTGCCGATATTCAACGCGTTCGCGAATTCCTGCTTGACTTGCAAAGCCGTATTTGCTCGGCACTTGAACAACAAGAACAACAAGGTGGCGGCACAGCTCAATTTGAAATTGATGACTGGCAGCGCCCTGAAGGCGGTGGCGGCCGTTCACGTGTGTTGCAAAACGGCAGTGTGATTGAAAAAGGCGGGGTCATGTTCTCGCACATCAACATTTCCAGACTTCCCGCTTCTGCCACAGAACGCCATCCACAAATTGCCGGTGCCAAAGCCCAGGCCATGGGCGTGTCTTTAGTGATTCATCCCAAAAACCCCAATGTGCCGACTTCACATGCCAACGTACGCCTATTCGTGGCCGAAAAAGAAGGCCAGGATCCGGTATGGTGGTTTGGTGGCGGTTTCGACCTGACGCCATTTTATCCCAATGATGAAGATGTTTTGGCGTGGCATCAAAAAGCCCATGAGCTATGTACACCATTTGGTGATACGGTGTATGCCGAACATAAAAAATGGTGTGATGATTATTTCTATTTAAAGCATCGTGATGAACAGCGCGGGATTGGCGGCTTATTTTTTGATGATTTGAACCAGTGGGATTTTGAAACCTGCTTTCAGTATATGCAGGCGGTCGGCAATGGTTATCTGCAAGCGATTGTTCCGGTCTTTCAACGCAACCAGGATAAACCTTATAGCGAAGCCCAGCGTGACTTCCAGCTTTACCGTCGTGGCCGCTATGTAGAATATAACCTGGTCTATGACCGTGGCACTTTATTCGGTCTGCAAACCGGCGGCCGGATTGAATCGATTCTAGTCAGTATGCCGCCATTGGCCGCCTGGTCGTATCGTCCCGAGTGGGAGGAAAATTCGCCTGAAAAACGCCTGACCGACTATTATCTCAAACCGCATGACTGGTTGACTGAACTTAAAAAATAAAAAAGTTTTCATCCCTTTTTCAGCGCAGAAAAAGGGATTTTTCCACTGAAATACATTTTAAAATCAAATCACCACTTCAACATTTAAATAATTAAAATCAATATATTAAAATAATCAAAATATTTAACCAGTGCATTAATACAAGAAAACGGACATATTTCCTTACAGCACTAGACACGAGTGTGTCACAAAAATCGTTTAGACTGATTGACTACATTCATGACCTATACAGATTTAATCAGCATGGATAAATACAAAAAAGCATGCTGGAGGGAGAAAATGATGCTCAACACAATCTTAAATCATAAGGTGATTTTATTTTGGTCGATTGTAACCATGATCATCTGTTCAATCACAATTACCCTGCTTTCACACAATACCCTTGCGGACAGCCTGTCAATCAGCTTTACCGTATTTGCAGGTCTGGCTTTATTTTTTACTGCAGCCATGTGGCTTGAAGACCAGGTCCACGACATCTGTAATCCTTGATGCTAGATAAACGGCTCTCTTCTTCCAGTTAGATTTGAAAAAGCCGGGTCCAAACGATTCCAGCTTCTGCTGCTCTTTTTTAACTTTCCCCGTGGTGCTGGCTTTAGCCAGGGGACAAAATCACGTATATTGAATGCCATTTCCGCACACGGACCTTGTGAAATGAGCAAACAATTCGCAGTGGTTGGCAATCCAATCGAACAATCACGCTCTCCAGAACTGCATCATGCCTTTGCAGAAAAAACCGGTATTGATCTCGTCTATAGCAAACGCCTTGCTCCACTGGATGGTTTTGAAGCCAATATCCAGGCGTTCTTTGCTCAGGGCGGTATGGGCATGAACGTGACGGTGCCCTTCAAAGAGCAGGCTTTTGCAGCCTGTGCGGTATTAACCGAACGTGCCAAAATTGCCAAGGCAGTCAACACCCTCTGGATGCAGGATGGCAAGCTGCATGGCGACAATACCGATGGCCAGGGTCTGGTCAATGCCATCAAGGCCCTAGACTGGAAACTGGAAGATACTGAGCTGTTGATTATTGGTGCGGGCGGTGCAACCCGTGGGGTCGTCTATCCCCTGGTAAAGGCAGGTGCGAAAAAGATCGTCATCGCCAACCGGACTTTAGCCCGTGCAGAACAACTGGTGGCCGATTTGAAACCCGCTGTGCCGCAAGCCACCCTTGAAGCCATTTCATTAAATGATCTGGCAGGCAACTTCGACATTGTCATTAATGCAACTTCGGCAAGCTTGACCGGCGATGCCCTGGTTTTACCTGAAGCTTTACAGTTTAAGCATGCCTATGAAATGGCCTATGGCAAGCCGTCCAGCTTTTTAGATCAGGCCAAAGCCCGCGGTGTTCCGACTTCCGAAGGTTATGGCATGCTGGTGGGACAGGCAATCGAATCTTTTTCGATCTGGAACGGGGTCAAGCCTGAACTCAAAGATTTTCTTTAAATGGTAGGAATCAAATAATTGAAAAGAAGTAAATCACTGCTTCTTTTCAATTTTTGTCGGTATAAAGGGCTCACCATTGGATTTTATGACATCTGTCCTGATTTAACCATCTTCCTTCTAAGAAAAAGAGGAAATCCGTTGCCTTTATGTCAAAAATTACAATAACATGTTTATTTAATTATATTTTTACATAAATAATCGAAAGTCGCATATCCCAAAAAATGTACAAAAGCATATAATTATTTAGACTTGAAGCTGAATCATAATATTTTAAATTAGCCTTTCTGACATTTTTCTCAGGCTGCATCATCAATGTATTTTAATCAACAATGTGAATAATCAAATTATCGATTCGGATAATCCAATACTATTTCTAAATTAGGATTAACACTATGCCAGCGTATAAAGCCCCTTTGCACGATATTCGTTTCTTAATGAACGAAGTGCTTGATTACCCAACACATTATAAAACTCTCTCAAATGGTGAAGCAGCAGATGCTGACACTGTAGACATGATTCTTGAAGGTGCGGCAGATTTCTGTGAAAACGTACTTTCTCCACTTAACCAATCCGGTGATGAAGAAGGCTGCCACTTTGAAAATGGTGAAGTCAAAACACCAAAAGGTTTTAAAGAAGCGTATGACCAATTTGTGCAAGGCGGCTGGCAAGGTCTTTCTTTCCCTGAAGAATTTGGCGGTCAAAACCTGCCGCAATCTTTAAACCTGATCAAATCAGAAATGATGGGTACTGCGAACTGGTCATTCCAGATGTACCCAGGTCTGAGTATCGGCTGTATGAACACGATTCTTCAGTTTGGTACTGAAGAACAGAAAAATACCTATATGCCAAACCTGGTCACCGGTGAATGGTCAGGCACGATGTGTCTTACCGAACCACAATGCGGTACAGACTTGGGCCAGGTGAAAACCAAGGCGGAACCAAATGCAGATGGCACGTATGCCATTTCGGGTACGAAAATCTTTATCTCTGCCGGTGAACACGATTTAACAGAAAACATCATTCACATCGTTCTCGCACGCCTTCCAGATGCGCCTGCAGGAACCAAAGGTATTTCGCTATTCATCGTGCCAAAATTCTTGGTCAATGCAGACGGTAGCGTGGGTGAGCGCAACCCTGTAACTTGTGGTTCAATCGAACACAAAATGGGGATCCGTGCTTCAGCGACTGCGGTATTAAACTTTGACAATGCAACGGGTTACCTGATTGGCGAGCCGCACAAGGGCCTGCATGCCATGTTCACCTTCATGAACACGGCACGTATCGGTACTGCAATCCAAGGTATTGCGCATGCTGAACTGTCATTCCAGGGCGCCCTTCCTTATGCCAAAGAACGTATGTCCATGCGTGCCCTTTCAGGTAAAAAAGATCCAGAAAAAGTGGCGGATGCGATCATTCATCATGCTGACGTACGCCGTATGCTATTGACTCAAAAAGCGATTGCTGAAGGCGGTCGTGCAATGATTTATTATGCCGCGCAAATTGCCGACAAAATGGCGGATGCGTTAATGCATGGCGATACTGCAGCCTATGAAGCGCATGATGACCACCTGGGTTTCTACACCCCTATCCTGAAAGGTTTCCTGACTGAATTGGGTTTTGAAGCAGCCAACCATGGTATGCAAGTCTACGGCGGTCATGGTTATATCAAAGAATGGGGCATGGAACAGATTGTACGTGACTCACGTATCTCGACCCTTTACGAAGGCACCACCGGTGTACAGGCACTTGACCTGATTGGCCGTAAAGTCCTGTTAACCTCTAGAGGTAAAGTGATTCGTGACTACACGGCTGAAATCCTGAAGTTCTGCGGTCAGCATGCACGCAACAAATACATGCGCCGTTTTGCCTGGGACCTGACCAAGCTATGTGCGCAATGGAACGCACTCACGGTTCGTATCATGCTTGCGGCACGTAAAGACCGTGACATCGTGTCATCTGCTTCCGTCGATTTCCTGATGTTCTCGGGTTATGTCATGATGGCTTACTTCTGGGCGCAGCAAGCCGCTGTAGCTTCGGCAAAACTGGCTTCCGGTGAAGCTCAGGAAGTACCTGAGTTCTACAAAGCGAAAATCAAAACGGCGGATTTCTACTTCGAACGCCTGCTTCCACGCAGTCAAGGTCATGCCGAAGCAATGGTCAACCCATCCAAGACCATGACTTCACTTGCACCTGAACACTTTAGCTTTGACTATTAAGCGGTAAAGTTTAAGTCCAAATCAAAGAGCACTACGGTGCTCTTTTTTATGCGCTACAATAATTCAAATGCAGACCGGATTTTCAAAAGCATACAATAATCAAAAAGCATCCGGGGGCTTGTTAGATGAAAAAATTATTTTCAATACTGACCCACTTTTATCAGCCCTACAGTGTCACTGTGCCTTTGAATACCCATCATCTTGAACAAAAAATGGATTCTCCGCATTTTGCCGGCCTGGGGGATGCTGCCGAACCCATTACACTGCTGAGAACCGGATTGGGAAACCAGCATATTATTCAAGGTCTAGCCATCGATCACAGGCAAAATATGTTGTATACCACGCATGTCGAAGGCCATCCTGAACAGGGCGTGATTAATCGGTTTAAATTTCACAGCTCGAATTTATGGTCGGCACAGGACGCGCAAAAACCTTCACGGCTTATCGGTCATCAGGGGATTTCTGTCGATCCACAAACTAGCTTTATGTTTGCTTCTGCCGGATCAGCCATCCCGAACAAAGGTTGGTATATCCTGAAATTTCAATACGTGCCCCATGCAGAACCTATAAATACTCAAGTCATTCAGGTGTTCGATAAAAGATACAGCAAGATCACCAATACCATGCCGACCTTCACCCCCGACGGAAAATATCTGCTGGTACGCGGCAATAACCATAAAAGAAATGTCATCCGGATTTTTAAGTCCGATCTTATTCGCCAGAAAAAATTAACCGATCTTTGTTTCTTGTATGAAGATGAATGGCCGATTGACTTAGGCTTCACTCAGGATCGCTGTGCATTTCAAGGCCTGAGCACCGATGGAACCTATATCTACCTGCTCAGCGGCAATAAAAATAAAGGCCCTAAACGAATCTATGTGTATGACTTCACGGGAAAACTCATCCAAAAAATGGATCAGGTGACACTCGGACATTTTGACGCTTCATCCAGTCAGGCTATCCGCTATTGGGAACCGGAAGGCCTAACGGTAGATAACCGCAACCATCAACTCTATATTCTCTACACCATCAGCAATAGCGGCCAATTTTTGGGCCGTATTTACCGGATAAAAATTAACGCATAAAACATAATTGAGCCAAGTTAAAGATCTATAAGTATTTTTGTCACCTGTGAAAGCCAATCATGAGGAGCTTTTATCTTCTATTCACCCGTTAGACTCGAATCATACACCTTAATTTAACTTTAAATTTTCTCATCGTTTTTTATGTTAGTTGTGTAAAAAGATAAAGCTCTTGTGAACCTGTTTAATCAATAAGCTCTCACCTAAATACCATGATTTAATACTAATCGCCCATTGTCTTTGCTTAAATCAATCACCGCTTTATATATTTATCTCACAAAGCCACTGAAATTTTACATTGCTTTTCAGGTTATGGACCTATCTTAGTAAGGCAAATTTTAAATCATAAACTTTAAAGGTTGCCGACATGAAAGCAATTACCATGAAGAAGATGATTCACTGTATTGCAGTGAGTAGTGCATTGAGTTTTGCTGCATCTCAAAGTATGGCCATGGAACATCAATCGACCAATGAAGGCAAAGAGCATTCTAAAATGTCGCATGATGCTCATGAACGTTTAACGGACAGTCAAGTGATCAAGGTGGTAAGCACCGCAAATAACGGTGAGATCATGCAGTCAAAAACTACCTTGCCCAAGCTAAAAATGGATCAAACCCGCAAGTATGCGCAGTTGATGATTAATGCACATTCATCAAATGAGAAAAAAGGCCAGGCCCTGGCAACTCGTCTAAAATTAACGCCACAAGGGAGCAATATCAGCACCTCATTGCAAAATGACAGCGATAAGATTGTGAATAAGCTGAGTCAATCATCCGCAGTTGATAAAGACTATATGATGAGCCAGGTTAAAGTACATCGTAAAGTTCTGATGATTATTGACAAGCAATTGCTACCCAATGCTAAAAATTCCGAATTAAAAAATATGCTTACGCAAACCCAAACTGCAGTGGCCAAGCATTTGCAAATGGCTGAACAAATCGTTGCCAAGATGAAATAGCATAAAATCAATATATGAGTGAATCACACCTTCTTAACCAGCCTGGCATCAATAAGCCAGACTGGTAAATTCTTTTTTCGTCTCACACTTTTTTTAAAAATAACTCCATCGGATTCAGGTTTGAATATTTTTGAATATCAGATCTATTTCATAAGTCAAAAAATGTTCAATATTAGACTTTTTAAATCAGCACGGCCTCATTTGATTGATTTAATTTTCTTACCTTCTCGTAGGCAATCTCTCTACTTTTGAAAGGTCAAAAGTAGACAAAAACCTTTTGTTTCCCATACACGACATCCTTGTCGTGATGGGAAACGTGTGGCATCCATGCCACACTCATGACTCTAATATCGACTAAAAAATCTATTTTCAATTTCAGCTTTACGAACAACTTTTAGTTTCTAAGATGATTTATGAAAAAGGTTTATTAAAGAAATTCTTCCAGTACCGAATTTAAAAACACATGCCCCTGCTCGGTACAAGACAAACGGCTTTGATCTTCCACCATCAACTTCCGTGAACGTAATGACGCTAAAAGTTCATCCAAACTCGCCAGGTCTAAACCTGTGCGTTCAACATACAGCTGGGCAGCTACGCCCTCATTTAACCGCAGCGCATTCATCATAAATTCAAACGGCATGTCTGCATCTTCAATCTTTTTAAACTGAAGATGCTCAGCCGGAACTTTGGCCAAATAATCTTTCGGCAAACGGGTTTTCTGGAAACGGTACACGCCATCCGGCCGGGTCACTTTAGCGTGTGCACCTGCCCCAATGGCCAGATAATCGCCAAACTGCCAGTAATTTAAATTATGTGCCGACGGTTTTTCTTTGCGCCACGCCGAGACTTCATAATTGATAAAACCGTTGGCTTTTAAATAGGCTTCACCCTGTTCCTGAATATCTTCCAGCACATCATCCACCGGTAAAACCGGTTGCGTGCGGAAAAATACGGTATTGGGTTCAATGGTCAGCTGATACCATGAAATATGGGTTGCGCCATTTTCCACCGCCAGTTTTAAATCATTTAAAGCCTGTTCCAAGGTCTGTTCTGGCAAGCCATGCATCAAGTCGACATTGATACGTTCAAAACCTGCTTCCCGGGCCAAATGAATGGCATGAATCGCATCATCATTACTGTGAATACGCCCCAATTTTTTCAGCTGATCGGTATTAAAACTCTGCACACCTATGGAAAGGCGGTTAATCCCTGCTTTTAAATAACCTGAAAAAGGATCATGTTCGACTGTTCCCGGATTGGCTTCCAGGGTAATTTCACAGTCATCTTCAAAAGGAATCAGTGCTTTAAGCTGTGCAAATAACCACTCATAACCCTTGGCAGAAATCAGTGAGGGCGTGCCTCCGCCAATAAACACGCTATGAATCTGACGGCCCTGGGCAAATTCGACCTGGGTTTTAAAGTCTTCGACCAAAGCCTGTAAATATTGCTGTTCCAAATCTAAAGACAGTTTTCCATCCGGTACGGCATGCGAGTTAAAGTCACAGTATGGACATTTACGCACACACCACGGCATATGAATGTATAAAGATAAAGGAACCAGTGCAGGATTTAGGTCAGCCAAGGAACAAGCTCGAAACGGATAAGGGAAGATGCATATTTTAACATGACTGCATCAGGACACTGATAAAATCTCACCAGGAATATCAGTACACTAGGAAAAACTATTGAAGAATTAAATTGTTAGAATGATGAAAATATCTGCTCAGTTATTGTTGTTCATCCCGCTGACACTGGGGATTGGTATCGCGCTCACTATCCAAACGGCCATTAATAGCCAGTTGAGAGAATATTTAAATTCGCCTTTACAAGCTGCCCTTTTATCTTTTCTGGTTGGTACAATACTGCTGGCCATATTGGTGTTTTTTCAGCCGGCAGAAAAACCCGGTTTTGCTACCTTTGTGCAACTGCCGTGGTATTTATGGTTGGGCGGATTTCTCGGCGTGTATGCAATTAGCCTCAGTATTTATGCCGCGCCCAGACTCGGTTTTTTGACCCTGTCCGGTTTGATTATTTTTGGTCAACTGGTCACTTCAATGGTTCTGGATCATTTTGGTTTACTGGGCACAGAAAAAACACCGGTTAACTGGCAACGTCTGTTAGGTGGCGTAGTGATTTTTATTGGTGTGCTTCTCACTTTACAACGCTAACACCTCATTATTCTAAGCACATGATGAGTAATTTTTGTGTCTCATGTATCGTCGGTTACAACGACCCGTTATGAATTAAAACAGCTCTTTCATTTGATGATTCCGATTTTGGTCACTCAATTTTCCCAGGCCGGTCTGGGACTGATTGATACCATTATGGCCGGACGTCTGTCTCCGGTGGACCTTGCCGCGATTGCTGTCGGGGTCGGCTTGTGGATTCCGGTCATGCTGCTGTTTAGCGGCATCATGATTGCCACCACGCCTTTGGTCGCAGAAGCCAACGGTGCACGTACGCCTGAAAAAATTGCCAGCATTGCACGGCAATCGCTGTGGATTGCATTGCTTCTGGGTATCATCGCTGCACTGATTCTACAAGTCATGCCATTTTTATTGCCTGTTTTAGGCGTGCCAGAAGTCTTGCTGCCCAAAGCCAGCCTGTTCCTGCATGCCATTGGCCTGGGTATGCCTGCCGTGACCATGTATGCAGCGCTGCGTGGCTATTCGGAAGCGCTGGGGCATCCACGCCCCGTGACCGCCATTAGCCTGATTGCATTAATTGTTCTGGTGCCGCTGAACTTTATTTTCATGTATGGCTGGGGACCGATTCCGGAGTTAGGTTCGGCAGGTTGTGGTTTTGCCACGGCGATTTTGCAATGGCTGATGTTTATTGCACTCGCAAGCTATGTATTGAAAGCTTCAGCCTACAAAAAAACACAGCCCTTTGCCGCATTTGAAAAAATTAATCCCTACTGGATCAAGCGCATTTTAAAACTCGGTTTTCCGATTGGCTTGGCCATTTTTTTTGAAGTGAGCCTGTTCAGCACGGCTGCGATTGTACTTAGCCCTTTGGGCGAAACCCTGGTGGCCGCACACCAGATTGCCATGTCCGTGACCTCGCAATTATTTATGATCCCCATGTCCCTGGCCATTGCGCTGACCATTCGTGTAGGTACGTATTATGGGGAGAAAAACTGGCAGGCGATGTATAAAGTTCAATATCTAGGTTTGGCCACCGGCACTGTTTTTGCCATCGTCACCATGGCCCTAATCTGGTTTTTTCGGCCAGAAATTGTGGCTATTTACACCTCGGATTATGAGGTCACTCAGGTCGCGCTGTCTCTGCTGCTGTTTGCCATGGCCTATCAGCTGATGGATGCCTGGCAGGTCAGTGCAGCGGGTTGCCTGCGCGGCATGCAGGACACCAAAGGTCCGATGTGGATCACCATGATTGCCTATTGGGTCATTGCCTTTCCGGTCGGGGTTTATCTGGCGCGCTTTACCGACATGCAGGCCGCGGGTGTCTGGGTCGGCCTGATTGTCGGTTTAACTGTGGCCTGCATCTTGTTATTGAGCCGTTTATATAGAATCAATCATCGGCTTAGAACCCCTTAACCGCGTCTAGACTCATTCCTTTTCATGGGAAAAGGAATGAGATCAATACAAAGTGAATAGAAAAATAATGATAAAAATTTCAGCAATTTAGCCACTTAAAAATGTTCTTGTTTTGAATGATTCCACTTTAAAAATGCCGCTTTTTAACAATTTAAAGTAGGCAATATCCAGTTTAACGCCTATGATCATTAAAACCCATCTCTGATGATCCTGAGGAATTTCGAATGGCAAAAACGGCTAGGACCCCCGGTCGTCGCTTTATGAAACTTGCCAGTATGACGGCGAGTATTGCAACTAAAACCGTGTCAAACTCGATTAAAAATTTTAATGCCGATGAAGAACAAAAAAATGCCGCGCGCACTAAACTTTTTCAGGATATAGGTTTACAGATTGCTGACACCCTGGGCGAAATGAAAGGTGCAGTCATGAAAGTGGGGCAAATTGCTTCCCAGTATAAAGACATCTTCCCGCCTGAAGTGGCGCGTGCCATCAGCAAGTTACAGCGCCAGGCCCCAGCGATGCCTTTTGCTGAAATTAAAGCACAAGTTGAAAAAGAACTGGGCAAACCGCTCAATCAAATCTTTAAACATTTCGATGAACAGCCTTTTGCGGCTGCATCTATTGGGCAGGTACATAAAGCCATCCTGCCGAACGGTCAGCAGGTCGTGGTCAAAGTGCAATATCCGGGCGTGGACGAAGCCTGTGAAAGTGACCTGAAACAGGTTCGCCTGGCCTTGCGTTTGATGGGTGTACTGAAAATTGACCGTAAATTGCAGGACCGCTTATTTAAGGAAATTCAGGAAAGTCTGGATAACGAGCTGAATTACCAGATTGAAGCGCAGAATCTGGAAGTGGCACGTACCTTCCATGAAACTTTAGACAGCAAGATTATTATCCCGCAAGTTTATAAAGACTATTCTTCGCGTCATATTCTGACTTTAAGCCTGGAACAGGGCGAAAGCATCGAGACGGCCAGTACCTGGTCTCAAGACATCCGTAATGAACTGGGTCGCCGCCTGTTCCGTGCCATTGGTCAGGAAATTTTTTATCTGAAACGTTTCCACTGTGACCCGCATCCAGGCAACTTTGCTTTCCGTGAAGATGGTACGGTGATTATTTACGATTATGGCGGTGTTAAAACCCTGTCCACTGAAATCGTTTCCAATTTCAAAGCCCTGATTAATGCCGCCCGTGAAGGTAATATTGCCGAAATGGAACAGAAACTGGATGACCTGCACTCCCTCACCATGCAAGGCAAATTTCCTGAAGACCTCTATCGCCAGTGGCTGGAAGTGTTGATGCGTCCGCTGATCACCCATTACGATTTTGCCGAAAACTCGGCCCATCATGATGGTGTCGAGCTGCTCAAACCGTCATTAAAATATTGGGATGTGTTTAAGCCTTCCCCGGATACCTTGATGGTCAACCGCACGGTTTCCGGACATTACTGGAATTTAATCCATTTAAAAGTTCATGATAACCTGAATGATTTATTCGAAGAGCTGGTGCCACCTCGCGTCTAATTACCAATAATAAACCCGGTTAACCAATCGTTACCGGGTTTTATTTGACCTTACAATTGTTATGTTATAACATTTCTTTAAATTTAAAATATACGATGGAGAAATGTATGCGCCCAGGTATTCACCCAGACTATCAACAAGTCCTGTTCCACGACACCAATGCGGATGTTTATTTTGTGATTGGCAGTACCTTAAAGCCGACACAGACCCGTGAGTATGAAGGCCAGACTTATCCTTATGTCACTCTGGATATTTCTAGCGCCTCTCATCCGTTTTATACCGGTGAACAACGTCAAACCAGCAATGAAGGTCGTGTGGCAAGTTTCAACAAACGTTTCGCACGTTTCAAACGCTCACATTAACTTCATATTGTTTTAAGATTTCAACGCTAATCTTAAGACTTGAAAAGCCCAAGCACTCTCCTCCAGCTTGGGCTTCTTTTTTATATTTATTCTCACTATTCAATTTATCTGCTGTGTAGCAGCCACTGAAACAGGTAAAAACCGAGCGTCAAAACCAGAATTCCCATCATCACGCTGGAAATCATATAACCCAAAGCCAGTGTGGTTTGACCATGTTTTAATAACTGGAAGGTTTCCAGACCAAAACTGGAAAAAGTGGTAAAACCGCCTAAAATGCCGACCATCAGAAACAGGCGTGCTTCATTTTGCAAAACGGGAAATTTCTGGCTATAAGCAAAGAAAATACCGGCAAACAGGCAACCGCAGATATTCACCCACCAGGTGGTCCATGGAAATCCGCTCGTGGGTTTAAATAGCAATATCCCTGCTCCATAGCGCAAACTTGCGCCCACCGCTCCCCCTAAAGCCACCAGTAGCCAATTCATATCCGTTCCATTTTTATCAAATCAAAGATCAGGACTGTGTAAATTCTGGGTCCACTATACTCTACAAATGAACTGAAATAGTAATGAAATGCTGCCCTAAAAATTGTTATAGTCGCGATGTTTTTAAACTGTTTTCTATGAATTGAGGAAATTATGGCTCAGGATTTATTGGCACAGCTTCAGGCAGGTGAAATCAAATTTGCAGACGTGATTGCATATATTGATGCCCGTTATCAGCATACCCCGACAGCATTTCAAAACGGCAAACAGGCCAATGCTGCAAACGAAAACCAAGGCAGTGCCAAAGTATTTTCTTTTGCCCAACTTAATGGTCTAGATCAGGCACAAACGCTCAGTTTGTTTGCTGAACATTATGCAGCGGTATTAGCGACCCCTGAAGCCACAGACCACCAGAACATTCGCCAGTTTATGCAAAATGGCTGGGATGGCATTCAGTTTGATGGTCAGGCATTAACAGCGAAATAAGTTATTTATATATGTCTTAGAATATAAAAAGCCCGCTTTAATAAAGCGGGCCTTTTACTCCTCCCTTAGAAAAAGGGAGGTCGGGAGGGATTTAGAAAATCAATAAATATCCCTTTTCATAAAAGTAATCTAAAAAAATTAAATCAGGAAATTCTGACCCGACAACGCCACTCATCAACCGGATTCTGTTCCCATGATCGACCATGTTTCACGTGAATCCATTCTTCACCGGGTTGCAGTGCAGTAAATATAAACTGTTTTTGTCCACCCATACCCACCATTGGCGGCTGGCTTTTCCCTTGATCTTGCCGATAAATTTCTTCGACTTTTAAGATGTTCTGCGGCTCGGCCACTTGCCAGATGTATCCTGTAGTCGGATTCTCGGGCAATGTTAATTCCAGGGTTTGCCCCACGCTCATTTCCAGCAAAGCTGGACATTGCTGCTTTAAGGAATAGACATGAGTTTTACCATCAACCGTTGGACTCATGCTACTACACCCCACTATGCCAAATCCTATTATTGCGGCAAAACATAACCCTAAAACTTTCATTAACTTACTCTTAACTCTCTTCTTAGGGAAACGAATTAACCTTTAACCCGTTCAATCCATTCGATTGAACTGACACGAAATAGCTCACACGCGCCATCACCCGTATCGGTTGGGGTTAAAGATGAAGTCCAGACCAGATTTTTGTCTTTAATTTCCACCAGCTCGCCTTTCAGCCGCACCAAATCACCGCGTTTGACATGTTTAATCTGTTTGGCAATTTGAGGGTTGGCAGGAATGATGTGCATATTCGACACCATCTGCATGGCCTGCTCGGCAGGAACGGGTAAGCGGTCAATCTTCCAGTTTAAATAGCGGTCATATTGATTGACCGAGATATGCCGTGCAATTTCAGGTTCGGCAAACAGCCCCCAACTTACCGCATAGTCAATCGGCGAAAACTTGGCCTGTTCATCACTGGTATAGGTTTTCGAGCCTAAAATACGGAAATCCCCTTTAAAGGTTTGCAGCGTTCTGATGGACTGTTGTTTAGATACCGGAGCCAGACCTTTGGCAATATTATAGTCAACTGAGGCACTGGCACTCACTTGCAACATGCTCGCTGCAAATAAAGTACTGAATAATATTGACCTGATCATCTTTATGCCCCTAACAAATTTATTGATTTCTAAATTAATTTTAATTCAGTCACCTTAAATAACTATATGGACTTGGTAACAATATAGATATGTTCAGTCACTTTTTTGTCTTATTCCCTGAACAGAAGATTGGTTAAACTAAAATGATATAAAGTAAGAAAAATTAAGTGACAATGATTTATAAATTTTACCAGCAACACATTTTTCCGCATTTGCTCAATCAGGTAATGCAAACACCCAGCCTCATGGATCAGCGTCGCGAACTACTACTCCCCATTGCAGGCGAAGTGCTGGAAATTGGCTTTGGTACCGGAGTGAATCTGCCTTTTTATCAAAATGTCGATACGCTCTACGCACTGGAACCGAATGCCGATATTTATCAGCTGGCGATTAAACGCGTGCACGAAAGTGCCATTCATGTGCAGCACGTTCAGGCCAGTGCAGAAAAGCTGCCTTTTGCCGACAATAGTATCGATCATATCGTCAGTACCTGGACACTTTGCAGTATTGAGCATCTGGATCAGGCCCTGGCAGAATTGCATCGCGTGCTCAAGCCTGGCGGAACCTTGCATCTGGTCGAACATGTACTGTCTGACCGCCCGGCACTGCAACATCTGCAAAACCTGCTGACGCCCGTTCAAAAACGCCTTGCCGATGGCTGCCATCTGAACCGCAATATTGAACAGGCCTTGCTGGATGCACATTTCAGCTTTACAGAAAAACATTATCTGGATGCGGCTGGTATTCCTAAAATTGCCCAACGCATGTTGTTTGCACGCGCTCAAAAACAATAGGCTTCTTTCATCAATCATTATGAATGACTGCAAGTTTTTCAAATTGAATATTGTTTGACTTATCAAAGATCTCTAATGATGTTGAATTCAAACTCGTGCAATCATCACGGTGTTAATCATCAAAATCGATGCGCACCGTTTCAAAACGTACCCGCCCTTCCCGAACGGCCTGGGCAATCGCCTGTTGCCCCTTGGTCAGGCGTGCACCGCCACTTTTAATGTCAATCAGTACCACCTCGATATCTTCGGGACTTCCCTCGCCATCCCGCAGGTCGGTATAGCCATCGAAAACCACATAATCGACCGGATCACCCAGAAATTTGGCATCACTGGGTAAATACTGAAACTGGGGCATAATCGGTGCCAGCTGCTCGGCCATCTTGCCTTTTAGCACTGCACGACTGGTATTGACGCTGCGTTTTTGCGCATGGGCCAAAGCCTGCTGATGCTCCAGTTCCAGTTCCGCAATGTACTGCTCATACTCTGCCTTGACGCGTCCATTACGGGTGTTGCTTAAAATCATGGTGGTGAGCACCACGCCAATACACGCACCAATCAGCATTGCCATCCAAATGGACATTCTTTTTCCTTAATTGTAAAAATTACCGCTACTTATATCTTTAGACTTTTGTCATGAGTCATCTTCATCACATCAAACAATGATATGCTAGGACTGAGCAGAATAAAATCGTTAGGGTCATGAAAACTATCTTAATTGCCAATCAAAAAGGGGGATGCGGGAAAACTGTTACCGCAATTAGTCTTGCTAGCGCTTTGGCACAAAAGGGATATAAAGTAGCACTTGCCGATGCAGATAATCAGAAATCGGCCTTGCAGTGGCTGAAACAGCGTCCGGAAGATGCGGCTCCCATTCAAAGCCTGGACTGGCGTCAGGAAAAATCGATTGGTGAGGTGCCTAAAAATATCGAATATCTGATTGTGGATGCACCTGGTGCCCTGTCTGGCGAGCATGCCGAACAGCTGATCAGTGAAGCCCATGCCATTATTACGCCATTGCAACCTTCTTTCTTTGATATAGAAAGTACCCGCCGTTTTCTGAAGCATTTAAAAGAGATTAAGCGTATCCGCAAAGGCAAGGTGCAAATTTTACTGTTGGCCAACCGGATGAAAGCAAACAGTGCCAGCTCCAAAGATATCCAGGATTTCTTCCAAAAAATTGAACAGCAGCCGGTAGCCTGGATTTCCGAACGGGCGGCCTATGCCCAGCTTGCCATGCATGGACTGAGTGTTTTTGATAAAACGCAAAAAAACTATTTGTCCATGCAAGCGCAATGGCAACCGCTGTTAAATGCCATTATTGATGATCCCAGTGCCTGGTTTTAATTGCATTGAATGGCGCAGTCCAAGCTTTGGCATGGAAATGTTCAATAAATATTCATCACAACTTACCCAGCTCTCGTTTTCGGGAGCTTTTTTTTCGGTTAAGATGATCTCCGAACTTAGGAAGTAGTCAGTGAATTCAGTGCAACATTACGCGCCCACATTACAAAAGGTTTTATTATTTGGACTGTTTTTTGTCCTGATGTATTTGAGTTTTCATGTGCTCAAATATTTTATTGTACCTGTGGTTTGGGCGGCAATTATTGCCTATGTCACCTGGCCGCTGTATCAGTCGGTATTGCGCATGTGTGGACAGCGTCCTACGCTGAGCGCCACAGTAATGATTCTTTCTGTCGTTTTAGTCCTGGGTTTACCGATTATTTTTGCGATCTTCATGTTGCAGCATGAAGGCCGAAACCTGTATTACGAATTACAGAAACAGGTTTTTTCCGGTCACCTGAACGTTCCTGACTTTATCCGGCAGTTACCTTTTATTGGCAAAGAAATTTCACGTACGTTAAGAGAGATTAATCAGGACCCGAACAGCATTATCCAGTCCGTCTCGATCTGGATTCAAGGCCATTTAAATTACGGAAAAGCGGTACTGAACGAAGTCAGCAAGAACATGATCAAGCTCTGCTTTGCCGTGCTGTCGTTATTTTTCTTCTACCGTGATGGCCACACCATTTTACATCAGGTCAGCAAAGCTCTAGAAATGGTGATTGGTCCGCGTATCCACCATTACCTGGACACGATTTCTGAAACCACACGTGCCGTAGTTTACGGTGTAGGACTGACTGCCATTGCCCAATCGGTTCTGGCAGGCATCAGCTATTTTGTAGCCGATGTGCCTAACCCGATGGTGCTGACCATCATTACCTTCCTGCTGGCACTGATTCCTTTTGGGCCTCCGATTGCCTATACCTCTGTTTCGCTATGGTTATTTTCTCAGGGGCACACCATTGAAGCAATCGGGGTAATGGTATGGGGCGTATGTGTGGTCAGTACCGCAGATAACGTGATCCGTCCACTGGTGATTTCAGGGGCTACCCAGATTCCGTTCTTGCTGATTATGTTTGGGGTGCTGGGTGGGCTGGCCAGCTTCGGTATGGTGGGATTATTTGTCGGTCCGGTCATACTGGCGGTATTACTGGCGATCTGGCGGGAATGGCTGCATGAAACCAATGAAACTGAAGGCTTAATGATGCCTAAGGCCACCCTTGCCCATGATATTGATGATGAAACCCATCACCCTGATTAAGCTGACAAGTCCAGGTTAAGAAACTTATACATTCCACTACTTAAATCACGTGGTCTTGCATCCACGACTTTGTTTCAATGGTGCCAATTATAAAAAAGTCAGGATGCTTCCACTCATGAAAATACCATTTAAACCCCTTGCAATTGCCACCCTGGGGGCAATATTTTTGGCCGGTTGCGCCAGCCCCCAGCCTATAGATGAACATAAAGCGCAACATGTCACGGTCAATGCCGTCACTGCGCAAGGCATAGGCAATAAAATCGGGACAGTAGAATTACTCGATAGCCCGTCTGGTCTGGTCATCAATACCGATTTACGTGATCTGCCACCCGGCCCTCATGGCTTCCATATTCATGAAAAAGGTTTGTGTGGCCCGGCAGAAAAAGATGGCAAAATGGGCGCTGCCCTTGCCGCTGGCGGTCATTTCAACCCCAACCAGGCGCCACATCACGGTACACCTCTCACCGGACATCTGGGAGATTTACCCCTCATTACCGTGGATGCTTCAGGAAAATCTCAGGAAAAACTGGTGGCCCCACGTTTAAAACTGGCCGATGTTCAAGGCCTGGCGATTATGGTGCATGCAGGTGGTGACAACTATGCCGATGAGCCCAAACCTTTAGGCGGTGGCGGAGACCGGATTGCCTGTGGTGTGATTCAATAATGTGTCCATAAAACCATAAAATAAAAAAGCAGGCAGAGTGTCTGCTTTTTTTTATGATGACCTCACAATCGGAGATCGTACCGAGTCACATTGGGGTGAATAATTTCACAGCTCTACGGATAAAGCAGGCTATATTCACACTAATCGGGCTTTAGAAAAAGCCTGAACTGGCTGAAAGACCGGTTTCAGTACGTGATTATAAGCATTTGATAAGTTCTTAAAATATATCGATCTTTTATTCACCATTGCGGCAATATTCGGTACACTCAGGGTTCATTCTCATAGATTTAAGCATGACCATGAATATTCAAACTTTACGTGTTGTCGGTCTTTTAGAAGGACTTTCCTTTCTCCTGCTTTTGTTTATCGCCATGCCAATGAAATATATGCTGGATAATCCAATTCTGGTGAAATATGTCGGCATGGGGCACGGCGTACTGTTTATCCTGTTTTTAATTGTTTTGTTTGTTGTGTGCGAAAAACAGAAATGGTCGCTTCAGATGTTTATTCTGGGTTTAATTGCATCCATTTTACCGTTTGGCACTTTTGTTTTCGATCGCAAGTTGAAGGCTGTTGCGCAGCCGATTGCCGAGTCCAAGCTATAGTTTCTGATTAAAAGACGATTTTCTTTTTCAGAGAATAATAAGGATATACCCTCATCTCCTACGGAAAGAAAATACTGATTTCAAATCAGTATATTCCCCTCCTTTCAGGAGGGGTTAGGGGAGGTAAAATTATGCTTAGCTTCTCACCTTGCGGAATATATTCCTCATCTCCTATTAAGAAGTGAGAACAAATAGAGTGGCTAAAACTGTCCCTGCTTCACCCGTTCTTTTAAAATCTGCTTGAGCATCGCTCGCGGAAAACTGAACCACAGTGCAATTAAAATAAAACACGCCACGCTATAGGCCAAATAGTGGTAGTGTTCATACATCACCCGAACCAGTTCAATAATGATAAAGAAACTGAACATCAACAGCATCGAAACGGCTGCTGCCACTGTACCTTTGGATACTTCCGATGACATCAGCGCAAAACGGTACAGCACCGAAAAGCTGATCCCTTCACCAAAGCTGATGAGCGTCATACCTGCAATGAGGCACCAGATCAGATACTCCGGCAAAATCACTCCAACCAGTAAAATTATGGTGCCGAGCAGCATAATCGGCAAACCCATCAGCACCGATTTACCCAAAGCCAGTTTGTCGATAATTTTAATCAGCACTACATTTCCGACAATCAATCCGCCCAATACCGGAAACTGTGCCAAACCATATTGCATGCTGCTAAAACCCAGTTCTTCCACCAGCATGACCGGTGACAGTGCAATCCAGAGCATCAACGGCATACTGACCATCGGCAAGGCCAAGGTCATGGCCAGAAAACGTCTGTTTTTATAGACCTGTTTAAAGTCATCCCATATATAACCGAATGGCTGTTTTGGTATGCTGACTTTGTTCTCGGGCATTTTGGCTTTCAGTCCAAACCAGCTTAAAAAAGCTAATGAGGCGATGCCGATAAAGCCCCAATGCCATGACACATGGTCAATCAGGAATGCACCAATCACCGGACCGAGTAAGGGTGCAAGCAGGGAAATATTCGCCATCAGCGCCATGACTTTAATCGCGTCACGTTCTTCAAAAGTTTCCTGAATGGCAGCATAACCGACGGCAGAAATAACGGTTAAACCTATGCCTTGTAAAAAGCGCAGCGCCAAAAAGCTTTCAATATTTTTCGTCAGTAAAATCAGCAAGCAGCACAATACGAAGAACAGTACGCCTGCAAGCAGCACTTTTTTACGTCCTAAACGGTCGGACAATGGGCCGAGCAACCAGGCCACACATGCCCCACCCAGCAGGTAAAATGACATGGAAGATGGCGCCCACGAACTGCTGACGCCAAAGTCTTTGGTAATGGCGAGCATGGCAGGCTGCACCAAGTCGTTGCCGATATAGACGGAAAATTCAAACAGGACCAATGCCAATGGGAACATCAGCGTGGCACGGTTTAAGGTAGCGGTTTGAACTTTTTGCATTGTTTTTCTACATGTATTTTAAGCTTGTAGGGCTACGCACTATTTTTAGGGAGAGAAGCGTCAGCCCAATGCCAAGCATTGAGTGTTTAAATTAAAGTTTGGGAAATGCACTTGCTTATAAGTGACTTAAAACACCGTATTCACCAGGTGTTTAAATAAAAAATTCGTGAGAATAGTTGATCTCAAACAAGTACACCTACTTGGTTGAGTAGGTGTAGTTTAGCAGAGACTATCTTCTAATTCTTTGAGCTTCTTAAGATTATTTAGATAGATTCGTTACTATGATTTTTACCAAGCCTAAAAAAATAATAATGAGAAATGATTTTACCTAATTCATAATCTGAAAATACTGAAATTACTGACGCAAAGTCACCAACAGCAGATTGGGTGCTGTTGGTATGAATAAAAGCGAGTGTTTCATCATGCTGCTTTATTTAATAAATTAGTTGGCTGAGAATTTTCTATATATTTATAAATAGGAATCCCACTCAACCAACTAATGAATTCAAAGATCTCATCTGGTTCATGTAAAATAGATTTTATATCTGTGGTGTTTAGAATTTTATTACAATAATTGTGCCATTCACCACTTTCTTTATGTTCCAAACATAAACAAGATTCTATAGCACCAGATCTCCACACCCAAATATTTTGACTTTTTAAATCTTGGTGAATTTTTTCTATATGTTCTGCTGATTCTTCATGCTCAGCTAACAACTCAAATCCTTTAGCAGCTTGCATATTACTTTCACCATCCTTATTTGTTCCTTTTCTTGGGTATCCATCCTCCCCTAAATATAAACTTCCTATTTGACAAAGCTGTAATAAAATTCTCTTACAAGGTTGAAAACCTATGTGATTCTCTTCTAAAAATCTATAGGTTCTTTGAGGTGCTACCTTAAAAGCAAAATCAAGATCTACAACTGCCTTATAACTTATATTCATTTTTTTTAATATATTTATGAGTGCCGCAACTGCTCCCGATCCACCAGCATGAATCAATGCAATTTTTCTTTTTTGTAATTTTGAATTTAAAATATGTTCAAATATGGAAGGTAAAATTATTTGTTCAGTTATACCTTCAACTAATAAGACATGATCACTAAAAAGCAATTGTCCTAAATTTTCAATCCCAAATAAGATATTCATACTTCCACTATTATCTGAAGGAACTGTTTCACATATTCTAGGAAGTGCTACAGTTTTATTTTCAATTTTTCTAATTATATTAGTTCCTAAAATATGTTTTTTCTTTATCATAAATGGCGAATGCGTTGTAAATATTATTTGAAAACCATTTTTTGATAAAACCTCCAATGCTTCTCTTAGTAATTCAATAGCTTGAGGATGCAAATACAATTCAGGTTCATCAATCAAAATAACTTGTGAACTCAAACTATTTTTTTTCGAGTAATCAGCTAGTTGTCTTATTAATGACATTTGAACAGACCTCTGTGCACCATGTCCTAAATTTGAAAACTCTCTCAAAGTACCATTTTCATCAATTTGTAATTTACTTTTAGCTAATATATCTTCTAATGCTAAGTCTTCTATACGTAGTTTGATTTTTATATCAGGAAAAAAATCATCCATCTTTTCTGATACTGAATTTTCAAAATCATTCAATAATGCCTTTTGTGACCCACTCGTTTCTCCTTTTATAAGTTCATTTAAATCATTAATTTTAGAAGAAACATTATCATTCATAATCTGTGAACTTAGTTTTTTGATAATTTTTCCCAGTGTATTTGTAGCTTTTAATTTACCCACATCCTCATTAGCATCTTGCATAGAATAAATTACGATAGGATCAGGTAATAATGCTTTGATAGCACCATCGATTCCATTTGGATTACCCCATTCCAAAGAATCATCAATTGGCTTTACTAAGAATTTGGAGCTTGTTCTAGTACCATTAAAGGGTTCTTGTATAAATTTCACAAACAATTGTTCATCAACAATATATGGCTGAAGACTATTTCTTTGTCCATTGTTTGAAATCACAGCTAAGGCTTCAGGAGTAAGGCCAGCAATTTTTGCAGTTATTTCTATGGCATTTGCAGAATTATTATAATCATTCGCACTAAAATTCTTTTTTTCCAAAAATGAATTTATGGCGTTTAAAATATTAGTTTTTCCAGCATTATTGTAACCAACTAACGCACTAAACTTATCTAAATTAACTAGGCTATCGACACAAGATCTATAATTTTTGATATGAATTGATTGTAAGTACATTTTTATCCCCAAACGCAAAAAAGCGCATCAATCGATACGCTTTTTATGCAGCATAACAGCTTACTTTTCAACCATAAATCAAAGATTTATTAAGGGCATTTCGCTTTCTGAAAAGATTTGGTATTTTTCCCACGCAAACATTGATACGACTTCTCTGTATCCACCTTCTTCCAGTCCCCATCCACCAGTTTAAAACTATATACCGTACGCATTGAACGAACCGAGTCATCCATTAAACCCGTTTCGGTCACTTTGACCTGTGCAGCAGTTGGGGACTCTACACTGTTAAAAAACTGACGAATCTCCACGGTTGCCGAACCCTTACGCAAATCAGGTCGTTCTTTCAAGACTTGTTGCAAAGGCGTATCGGACGAACCAATATTCACTTTAGAGGCCAATTTTTTAGTCGTTGCACAACCCGTCGTGATTAAACCCAAACACATTATAGAGGTCGATAATAAACGTAACATTGGGAAATCTCCCCCATAAAAAAAAGACATCGCATCTATGATGCCATGTCTTTTTTTCTGACTCGATAACAGTTATGTAGTCATCGGCGCATAGAACTTACAGGTTAAATATTAAAGATCGAACAGTTTACCCGGGTTCATAATGCCGTTTGGATCGAATACCTGTTTCAAGGCTTTCATGTAGCCAATTTCTTCTTCAGAACGGGTGTAGTTGAGGTAAGGTTTTTTAGTCATACCAACACCGTGTTCCGCAGAAATCGAACCGTCATATTTTTTCACAGTATCGAATACATATTTGTTCACCACCTGACATTTGGCAAAGAATTCATCTTTAGACAGGTTCTCTGGTTTTAAGATGTTCAAGTGCAAGTTACCGTCACCAATATGACCGAACCAGCAGATTTCAAAGTCAGGGTAATTATCCGCAACAATTGCATCAATTTCTTTAATAAATGCAGGAACATGCGTAATGAGTACGGAAATGTCATTTTTGTATGGTGTAAACGGTGCGATTGATTCAGAGATATCTTCACGCAAACGCCATAAGCTGTGTACCTGTTCCAGGCTTTGGCTCATTACGCCATCCAGCACCCAACCCTGTTCCATGCAATGCTCAAAAATTTCCATCGCCTTGTCCATGATTGGTTCAAATGGCGCTTCAAATTCAAGCAGTACATAGAATGGACATTCCGTTTCAAACGGACGTTGTACATGACCATGATCCAGCACTTTTTGCATCGCAAGTTCACCAAAGAACTCAAATGCAGTTAAATCAATTTTCGCCTGGAAGGCGTGAAGAACTGGCATCACGGCTTCAAAGTCAGGTACACCCAGGACCATCACTTGCAGGTCTTGCGGTTGACGTTCCAGCTTGATTTCAGCTTCAGTTACCAGACCAAGCGTACCTTCACCACCAATGAACAAATGTTGTAATGCATAACCGGTCGCGTTCTTGATCATGCCCTTGTTCAGGCGCAGGATGTCGCCTTTACCAGTTACAACGGTCAGACCCAGCACCCAGTTACGGGTCATGCCGTATTTGATCACTTTAATGCCGCCGGCATTGGTGCCGATGTTACCGCCAATTTGTGATGAACCTGAAGACGCGAAATCCACCGGATAATACATGCCCTGTTCTTCGGCATAGTTTTGTAACTGTTCAGTCACCACACCCGCTTGTACACGCACCATACGGTCTGCCGGGAAGAATTCCAGAATCTGGTTCATCTTGTCCATGCTAACCACAATTTCACCGTTGGCTGCTACTGCACCGGCCGATAAACCGGTACGCCCGCCCGACGGTGTGATGGCAATATTGTGTTCATTGGCAAATTTAACAATCGCCTGCACCTGTTCCGTACTTGATGGAAAAACAATGACTGATGGGTTTGGATCGAAATGCTTGGTGTAGTCTTTGCCCCAGGCATCGAGACTAGCAGCATCAGTTTTAATGCGGTTTTCACCCACAATGGCTGTCAATTGGGTTAATAACTCAGGTGTTAAAGCGACTGGAGCATTCATCGTTTGCAGACCTAGCAAGAAATATACAAGTGGTGGACGGTCTATAGAGCATTCTTTGCAAAGAGATTTACAAAAAAATCATGTCTTAGACTGGGTGTGAGCATAAAATCAACAATATAACTGTGATCGATTTCACTACTCGACATTATAAGACATTTTTTACTGAAACCTGATGAAAATAAGCATTTTGACAATCTAGGCTTAAAAATTACAGCTTTAGTTAGACCAAAATCTGTAGTTCCTGGCATATGTATGGCAAAAATACCTATAGTCTCCGTCATAAAGGAAATGTATATAGACCCTTCTCGTATGTTATCATATCGCGACTAAATTTGGCCTTTGTAGCGGAGCCGTAATGAGCCAACATCTTTCACTGCCTAAAGATAAAATTCGTTTCTTGTTGTTAGAAGGCGTTCATCAAAACGCAATCGACACTTTAAATGCTGCTGGATACACTAACATCGATTACCGTAAAACTGCGCTTGAGGGTGAAGCGTTGAAAGAAGCGGTAAAAGATGCTCACTTCATTGGTATTCGTTCACGTACTCAACTGACTGAAGAAGTATTCGAAGCAGCCAACAAGCTGATCGCTGTTGGCTGTTTTTGTATCGGTACCAACCAGGTGAACCTGGATGCAGCAATGCGTCGCGGTATTCCAGTATTTAACGCACCATATTCAAATACCCGTTCAGTAGCTGAACTGGTACTTGCTGAAGCAATTTTATTGCTTCGTGGCGTACCTGCTAAATCTGCTTCTACTCACCGTGGTGGCTGGAACAAGTCTGCAGTAGGTTCGTATGAAACTCGTGGTAAAACTTTAGGTATTGTCGGTTACGGCTCAATCGGTTCTCAACTTTCAGTGCTTGCTGAAAGCATGGGTATGAATGTCATTTATTATGATGCAGTAACCAAACTTCCTATGGGTAACGCACGCCAGGTCGGTACGATGGGCGAGTTGCTTGCAAATGCTGACGTGGTATCTCTACACGTTCCAGACGTTCCATCTACGCGTAACTTCATGGGCAAAGAACAGTTTGCTCAAATGAAAGAAGGTTCAATTTTCATCAATGCTGCACGTGGTACATGTGTAGTGATTGAAGACCTTGCGGATGCCATCAAGTCTGGTCACATTGCAGGTGCTGCAGTTGACGTATTCCCTAAAGAGCCTAAAGCCAACGGTGAAGAATTCGTTTCTCCACTTCGTGGCCTGGACAACGTGATTCTTACCCCTCACGTGGGCGGTTCAACCATGGAAGCGCAAGCCAACATCGGTCTTGAAGTTGCAGAGAAATTCGTTGCTTATTCAGATAAAGGCATGACCTTGTCTGCTGTGAACTTCCCTGAAATCGCGTTGCCATTGACTGAAGGTAAACACCGTTTACTGCACATTCACAAAAACATTCCAGGCGTGCTGTCTAAAATCAACAACCTGTTTGCTGAACACGGCATCAACATCTCTGGTCAGTCTTTAATGACTAAAGGTGATGTCGGTTACCTGGTGATGGACGTTGATGCAACTGCGTCTAAAGAAGCACTCGATACGCTTCACGAAGTTGAAGGTACAATCCGCGTTCGCGTATTGTTCTAATTCAATTTTATTTAAAAAACCACAGCATTCATGCTGTGGTTTTTTATTTTTCCAGATTTTTAAAATCTGGCGTTTTGCCTATCTCATGCTGTTCGAACAATCAGATCGAATTAAGTGTCAGCCAATTTTCAAAATTGCCCCTGCTGTACAGACCGTACTGATCTTGCTCATTACCCTGATCAGCAAGCTAAGAACCAAACTGCAAAACCATTAAAAAATGGATCATTTAAATTCAAATCGATAAAACCATCCTGCATCTACCGATTATTCTAAATTTAAAGTTTTGAATTTAAAATTATGAATTTAAATTTTCCTCCAGTAAAAACTTAAAAATTCAGCATGAACCGCTATACTGTGCTCACCCATAACATGGTTAATTAACTTGACCATCCAACTGCGTGTCTCATGCCAAATTCTCAACTTATTGCCGTAGTGTTCATGGTTCTGTCCATGATCTCCTATCAAATTAGTGCATCTTTCGCCAAACAGCTGTTCATGGTACTCGATCCTCTGACCGTGACGATTTTGCGCTTGTGTTTTGCCGCAGTAATTGTCTGCATCATGTTTCGTTCATGGCACATTTTAAAGCGGCTGTCTTTTTTAAAATGGCGTGACTTATTGTGCTATAGCGCAGCACTTGGGTTCATGAATATCCTGTTCTACATGTCCTTGGGTAAGCTGCCTCAAGGCATTGCGGTGGGTCTGGAATTCATCGGCCCTTTGGGCCTGGCCTTACTTTCTATCCAGCGGCGTAGTGATTATCTGTGGGTCGGACTGGCCATTTTAGGCATTGGCTTGATGGTGCCTTGGGGACAGGCTCAAAGTGAACAATTTTCGCTGATCGGTGCTGCATGTGCCTTGGCGGCGGGGCTGTGCTGGGCTTTTTATATTTATTTTGGTCAAAAGGTGGTGCAGCAGAATATTGGTATGCATGCCTTAACCATTGCCATCAGTTTGTCTGCTCTCAGCCTGTTACCGATTGGCTTATACAACAATGCTGATGCATTGGTGGAAACCCAGTACTGGGGCAAAGCCCTGGCAATCGCAATACTGGCCACCGCTATTCCTTATGCGCTTGATCTGCAAGCGTTAAAGCATTTAAGCAAACTGAGTTATGGCACCTTATCCAGCCTTTCTCCTGCTCTGGCTGCACTCACGGGACTGCTTTTGCTTGGAGAAAAAATAGGATGGTTACAGTGGATTGCCCTGCTGTGTGTCATGCTGGCATCGGTTGGCGTGACATTTAGAGCCAGCCAGAAAGTCGAGTCTTGAAATCATTAATTCCAAAAAAGATGGCACTAATGCCATTGCTGTCCCACAATTTAAATTTTATTTCAGCACCTAATTAATATGAGGATATTTATTACTTAAATTACTGATATTTATTTATATTTAATTTTTTCACAGCCTTATCTTTTCTTTAAAAGTTTAAGTCATTTTGTGTAGGCTGGACCCTACTTTTGACATACCAAAATGAGAACTCAAAATATATCTTGAGTTCGCAAGAAAAGTCTTTACTCCCCATACACGACGTCCTGAGCCAGTTTTAAGCACTGCTTTAAAACGCAGCGCAAGGATGGGGAATGTGTGGCATCCTTGCCACACTCACAAATCAAACACTTGGAATTCAACTATGGGACAGCAATAATCCCACGCCGTCTTTTTGTTTATATCGCTTTAAGTCAGACTGTCTTTATCTGCCTTTTTATACTTTTTATATTCAGCCAAATATTTCTTGGCTAGGCTTATCTTTTGCTGGTCTTCCAGAATTTTACCCGCCTGCTGGAAAAAACCATGCTCTTCCTCTTTTAAATGATGATGCACTTTTTCAGAAAGTTTCTTGGCTATCGCCAACCAACCATGATTGCTAAAATCGGTTTCGGTCAATTGCTCAAGTAATTCATCAATTTCATGGTGTTCCGCCAGGGCATGACGGGTAATACTCAGGCCAGAATCGGTCATCATTAAAGGAATATATAAATAACGATCCTCCGCAACTGCATGAGCAAACAGTTCATTTTTAAGCAGTTCAAACAGCTCACGACGTTCTTCACTATTCCCCGAGGTCTGGATTAATTTTTCAGAAAGTTCTCTCTGGATTTCATGGCTTGCACGTAAAGCTTCGAAAATATTCATCTACACCACCCTTTTATTTGCTACAGCCGCTACACACTCAAAAGACTGCTTATCATTATTTTGAAGACATTCTGCTCATGATCTTAAAAGCGAATGACGCACATGTGGGTGACGAGATGAAGCAATTTGTATAAAAAATTTTAATATCGGGAATGATTTACGGAAAAAAGGTCTGATATCCCAAACGAACAATCAGGATGCTGACTAAAATTAAAAACAGAATACGGATAAAACCGCTGCCGTATTTCAAGGCAGCTCGCACACCGACTATTGAACCGACTACATTGGCGGCAGCCATCATCAGCCCCAAGCCAAACAGGACATGCCCCGTAGGGGCGAAAAAGCTCAGTGCCGCCAGATTGGTGGTTAAATTGGCCACCTTGGACAATGCCGAAGCATGCAAAAAGTCCGCTTGAAGATAACGGATAAAAAAGAAGATAAAAAAACTGCCGGTGCCCGGACCAAAAATGCCGTCATAAAAACCAATCACGAGGCTACCCGCAGCGGCCAGCAGCAAGATTTTCGGTGTCAGTTCCTGCCGTACATGCACTTGCCCAAACTGCTTTTTCATAAAGGTATAGATGGCAATCACAATCAGCATCACCAGCACAAAAGGACGCAGCACTTCTTTGGGAATCATGCTGACACAGGCCGCCCCGGCAAAGGAGCTGACAAAAGCACAGCTGGCTATAACCGCCAGCAGCTTCCAGCGCAGTTTGACCTGACGCACAAATGAATAGGCCGCCGATGCAGTACCGCAAATCGAGGACAGCTTGTTGGTGCCAAACACCGTCGCTGGCGACAGTTGCGGCATGGCATTCATAATGGCCGGAATTTGAATCAACCCGCCACCTCCTACTGCTGCATCAATCGCACCGGCAAAAAATGCAAAAAACAGAAGGCTTAAGACAATTTCAATTTCCATACATTTATTTCAACAATTATTCGAGATTTAACACGCGTTTCGGAACCAGGCGCTTACGGTCGGTAATTTCAGCCAGACCTAAACATTTTTCGCCATCAAACACCAGCACCTGTGCTTCCGCAGCATGTTCAATATTGCTTTCCATGCCACGGCTAAAATATTCTGCACGTCCTTCAGGTGCCTGAACTTTAGGAAAATGATCGACCGGTGCATAGGCAGGCAGCAACAAAGCCTCTCGCTGCTGTTCAGTCAGACTCTCCAGATATTCGATCGTATATTCAGGAATCAGGTCAAAATGACCGGTTTTAATCCGGTGCAGATAAGTCAGATGACCATATGTACCCAAGGCTTGGGCAATATCTTCGCCCAATACACGAATGTAGGTGCCTTTAGAACAGGTCACCTCAAGGGTAATACTATTTTCAGTAAAAGAAAGTAATTCGATGGCATAAATATGAATCGGACGGGCTTCCCGTTCAATTTCTATCCCTTTACGCGCCAATTCATACAGCGGACGGCCTTCTTTTTTCAGTGCCGAATACATGGGTGGCACTTGCTGAATATCGCCAACAAATTTTTCCAGAACCTGCTTTATTTTGTCTTCCGTCAATGCAGGTACAGCCTGTTCCAGCAGCACCTCACCTTCAACATCACCGGTGGTGGTGCTGTGCCCCAAGTGAATCGTGGTCTGGTAGCGCTTGGTCGAATCGAGTAAATAATGGGAAAATTTGGTGGCCTCACCCAAACAGATGGGCAGTAAGCCTGAAGCCAGTGGATCCAGTGCGCCGGTATGTCCGGCCTTTTCTGCCCGATAGAGCCAGCGCACTTTTTGCAAGGCCGCATTTGAACTGATACCTAGAGGCTTATTCAGTAAAAATACGCCGCTGATATGACGGCGCTGAATTTTAGGTGAAGTCTTTTTCATAGTGAAAATCAATCAAGTTCAAACGGCTGCTATGTTAGCAACCGCTTGTCATTTTTTACAACTTTTCTACGTTTTATTCAGTTTTTTATGGCAAATTGAGTTCAATTTTAGAACCTTAATAAACAGAAAAAGAAGGTTGCATAGGAAATGCATAAACATCATAAATTATGGATTATTTTGCTGGTAATTTTGGTATGTCTAGGCGTGCTGTTATTTTGGCTCGCCCCATCCCAGTCCACCGCAGAACAAACTGATGCTGTTCAAAACCTTAATGCACCACCTCCTACCTTAACCTCATCAATGCCTGCCCCCACAGACCAAAGTCGGGCTTTGGTCAGTCCTAGCCAGCAAGACACCGAAGTGAACTGTCAGTTAAGCCTGGACAATGCCAATCGCTTGATTGTGAATGAACAGACCCGCAACTGTTTTGAATATTTCATTACCCAGTATGGCGAAAAAGATCTCAAGCAAATCAAACATGATTTCAAAGCTTATATCCAGCAAAACTATAAAGAACCCGCTTTAGGACAAATTATTGATTTGTGGAACCGCTATATCAATTACCGGGAAAAACTGGGCGAGTTGCAGCCTCCCAATATCGACAAGGAAGATCCTAAATATTATCAAAGCATTTTTGCCCATATGAAAAACCTGCGTAAACAGCTGTTCTCTGATCACGAAATTGAAGGCTTATTTGGTACTGAAGATACCTATCATGAATACACGCTCAACCGCATGACCGTTCTGGCAGACAAGAGCTTAACCGAAGCACAAAAAGCACAAAAATTAAAAGACCTTTTCAACCAGTTACCTGAAGACTGGAAAGAAAATCTCGAACAGCTCAATAAACTGGAAGATCTGCGTAAACTCACCGCGGATATTAAAGCGCGTGGCGGTTCAGCCGAAGATATTCATCAGATGCGCATGAATCTGGTCGGTCCTGAGGCGACGCAACGTTTAGAAACCCTAGATAAGCAACGCAATGACTGGAAAGACAAGGTCAATCAGTATCTGGCTGAACGGGACAGCATCATGAAAAGCGGCATGAGTGACGAGGCCAAGCAGCAAGCCGTACAAAAATTACGGACTCAGCACTTTAATAAACCCCAAGAACAACTACGAGTCGGGACTTTTGAAACCATCCATGATCAGGGAGGAAAATTACCATATACCGAATAATCTTAATGGCGTCTGATAAGGAGATCAGATGGATCAACTTATGGATGTACTAATATGAATAAAAACAAAAGTATTAAAAGGAAAAGTTGATGAAAACTTTAAAAAGTAAAAAAGCGCTAACGCTTGCTGTCATGATGACCCTCGCATGCGGTCTTACAGTTGAAACACAGGCAGCAAAAGGAATTTTGCAGATTCAAGAAACGGTCAAATCCGACTATGCCAAGACCCGGTATCCCATTGTCATGACCCATGGCTGGTTGGGCTGGTCACGCATCGGCGATGACAGTTTCAATATTGATTACTGGTATCAGATTTTGCCTGATATGGCGCGCAATGGTTCGACTGTTTTTGCCGCACAGCTCTCCCCTGCCAATACCACCGAGTTCCGTGGTGAACAGCTGATTGCTCAAGTCGAAGAAGTGCTCGCAATTACGGGAAAGGATAAAGTGAACCTGATTGGTCACAGTCATGGCGGCCCAACCGTACAGTATGTCGCAGCCGTAGAACCGCAATATGTGGCATCAGTCACGGGCGTGGGCGGAACCTATCGCGGTTCTAAAGTCGCCGATGATATTCAGAGTAATAGCATTAGCCGCACTGCCTTCAATATTCTGGGACAATACATCATTGGGCCACTGATGACCTGGGCTCAAGCCAATCCGGACATTCCCGTGAACTTTGATGCTTCAATGAAGTCTCTGACTGAAGTGGAATCGGCAAACTTTAATAAACGTTTCCCAACCTCTGCTTTAGCTTCTGACTGTAACCAGAGCGGTGCCAAAGTAGATAAAGGCATTTATTACTATTCTTGGGGTGGAACTGCACAAACCACCAACCTGCTGGACATTGATAGCATCTTGATGCAGCTTGGTCCGCTGTCTTATGGCAACAAAGACAATGATGGCATGGTGGCGCGTTGCAGTTCTCATATCGGTCTAGTCATTCGTGACAACTACAACCTGAACCATACCGATCTGGCCAATATGATGTTTGGTTTAAAAGGAATGTTCGCCCCTGATCCAGTTACCCTGTTTAGACAGCATGCCAACCGTTTAAAATTACAAGGTTTATAATAGCCAGCACATCCGGGATATTTTCCCTGATGTGCGCCTGGTTTAAAAACATTTTGTTACATCTATATATTTCACTGATCGATAACTTATCGTTATTTCATTCTGCCTTATTCAATAATCAATATGACAATCTAAATTGTCTAAAAATAAAAGCATCAAGAAAATATAAAAAATGAGGATTTTTTATGAAATATGGACTATTACTCGCTGGTCTAATCACCAGCACGCTATTGGGTACGGCTCAGGCATCCAATACTTCACAGGTGACAGCGAACGCGGTCTCAACCTATGCAAAAACCAAATACCCGATTGTCTTTAGTCATGGTATGGCAGGCTTCATTACCGTAGGTACAGACCAGTTTGGTCTTGATTACTGGTATCAGATTTTGCCCGACTTGGCACGAAACGGTGCCAATGTCTGGGCCACCCGCGTATCGCCATTTAATTCATCTGAAATTCGTGGCGAGCAACTGGTACAGCAAGTCGAAGAAATTTTGGCATTAACCGGCGCAGAAAAAGTCAATCTGATTGGTCACTCGCATGGTGGCCCAACCATTCGCTATGTGGGCGGAGCATTGCCAGACAAAGTTGCTTCCATGACAGGTGTAGGTGCGCCACATAAAGGCTCGCCTGTGGCAGACCTGATTTTATCTGCTGAAGGCACAGCGATCGAAGGCCCACTCGTAGGGGTCATCAATTTTGTTTCCAAAGCCATTACCTGGGCACAAGGGCTTGACCCGCAAAGCTTTCCGCATGATTCACTTGCAGGCGGAACAAGCTTAACCCTTGCAGGCTCTGCACAGTTTAATGCCAAGTTCCCTATCGGCATGCCAAGCACAGCTTGTGGCGAAGGCAAGTTACTCGACCAGGGCATTTATAACTATTCCTTTACCGGTGTCGGGACAGTAACCAATTTGCTAGACCCTGATGGTGCCTTAAAAGTAACAAGTTTGCTGATTGATGGCGGTAAAGAAAATGATGGTCTGGTATCGCGTTGCAGTGCCAAGTTTGGTAAAACCATCCGCGATAACTATAACTGGAACCATTTAGATGAAGTCAATCAGGTCCTGGGTTTGAAATCTTTATTTGCACCCGATCCGGTAGATGTCTACCGCCAGCATGCCAACCGTTTGAAACAGCAAGGCTTGTAACCACTGAAATGTCAGACATAAAAAAATGCGCCAACAGGCGCATTTTTTTTACTCGTATAAAACTTAAAATTAAGCTTTAGTTTTACGAGCTGGCAATTTTTCACGAATACGTGCAGCTTTACCAGACAATTCGCGTAGGTAATAAAGTTTAGCACGACGAACGTCACCACGACGTTTCACTTCGATACCAGCAACGATTGGTGAGTGAGTTTGGAATACACGCTCAACACCAACACCGCTAGAAATTTTACGTACTGTGAACGCAGAGTTCAAGCCACGGTTTTTCTTAGCAATAACAACGCCTTCGAACGCTTGTAGACGTTCACGGTCGCCTTCTTTTACTTTTACTTGGACAACTACTGTGTCACCTGGTGCAAAAGCTGGGATGTCTTGTTTAAGCTGAGCATTTTCTACAGCTTGTACTAAAGGATGCTTACCGCTCATGGGGTATCTCCAATAATGTGTGGCTCAGAAGGGTCTGAATTCCACTGGATATAGAGGCTAAAGCGCATATACCCGATTATATTTCTTTTTATGCTTGACCGCTTCAATGCATAAAAAGCCTATTAACGAATACGATTAAGTATTCAAATCTCGTAGCCATTTTTTTTGCTGGCTGGTCAGCTCAACTTTTCCCACAAGCTCTGGCCTGCGTTCCAAGGTGCGTTGATAGCGCTGCAAAAACCGCCATTTTTCAATATTGGCATGATGCCCGGATTTAAGTACTTCAGGCACCTCCAAACCTTCAAAATGGTCTGGCTTGGTATATTGTGGGCAATCTAGAAGACCATCCACAAATGAGTCTTGCACGTGAGATTGTTCATCTGAAATGGCACCCGGAAGTCTCCGGATAATACTGTCCAATAAAACCATCGCAGGCAGTTCACCACCCGACAAGACGTAATCTCCAATTGACCATTCCTGATCAACATAATGCTGGATCAAACGTTCATCGACCCCTTCATAACGTCCACACAGTACAATCAATCCGTCATATTGAACGAAATCTTGTACCGCAGCTTCGTTTAAGGTTTTACCTTGCGGTGACATATACACCACAGGCACGTTCACCGCTCCTGCCTCTTGCGCAAGCTCTTTGGCATGGTTGATTGCTTTAGCCAGAGGCTCTGCCATCATCACCATACCGGGACCACCACCAAATGGACGTTCATCCACTCTTTTGTAGTTGCCCTCAGCATAATCGCGTGGATTAATACAAGTGACCTGTACTATTTCACGTTTCGCCGCACGCCCGCTAATACCATAGGCTGTAATCGCTTCAAACATTTCAGGAAAAAGCGTAATGACTGCAAAAAACATCGCAGACTCCCGTATTTCCGAAAAATTGTTAGTAGTCTACGCCCCAATTGACGTAAATACGACCAGCTTCAATATCAACGCGTTGTACCACATCTTTATGCCATGGAATCATACGCTCTTCAGCATCAACGCTATCTGGTGTTGCGTGAACCACCATCACATCATTGGCACCGGTCTCAAACAGTTCATGGATTTTACCGAGATTAACTTCCTGGTCTTCTTCATTCAGACCCAACACGGTTAAGCCTTTTAAATCTGACCAGTAATACTCGTCCACACCTGCTTTCGGAAGCTGCGCTTTTGAAATCCAGACATTTGAGCCAACCAGTTCATCCGCTGCAGTACGATCACTCACACCTTTTAGCGAAACAACCAGGCCTTTGCCATGCGGTTTCCAACGTTTTACATCTACTGTTTGCCAACCTGCTTTGGTCTCAATGTACCAAGGCAGATAGTCAAAGATGTTGCTCATAGGTTCTGTATTGGAATAGACCCAGAGCCACCCATTTAATCCATAAGCTGAACGTAACTGTCCAATCTGAATACGATCTTCGGGAACATTCTGTGTTGGTGTCATGGGCAAACTACTACCTAATTTATATAAAAATTATGCAGCAGCTGCAGCTTTCTTAGCTTGAGCAGCTAAAGAAGCAACACGTTCAGAAGGTTGAGCACCTTGTGCTACCCAGTGAGCAAAACGGTCAGCATCTAAACGAAGTTTTTCTGCTTTACCTTGAGCTGTAGGGTTGAAGAAACCGATACGTTCGATGAAACGACCGTCACGCGCATTGCGGCTATCAGTTACAATAATTTGATAGAACGGACGTTTTTTAGCACCACCGCGTGCAAGACGAATAACTACCATGATACAACCTTATAGTTTTTACGGATTATCCCTGTACCGACCATCGATACATTTCAAACCCCTTTCATAGAGGGCAATATTTTACGTTATATTTGCGCTGAAAGAAAGATCAAATTTCAGGTTATCCACAGTTTGAATTTATCTTAGCGACCGTCCCAGTTTGAGGTGGCTGAAAGTGCACACGCTGTTGCACCCTGAGCCCAGAACTTTTGTCCTTGATCGTTTAAACAAATCCAACCATTATTAGCTTGCGTAGTTCCGGATCTAGGCTTTGCAATTAACAACCAAGTTCGTATCTGTGCTGTATTAGCAGTCAAAGCAACGCCACTTACGTCTGTTAATTCAATATCATAGAGTGGTCTTGTTTGCGGAATGGTATTAGCTCCATACACATTTATGGCCGTACGGCCAGCGTAATTATTATTTGCCATCTTATAAGTTTCTAAATTACGTGCTATTTGTAGCATTTCTGACTGAGTATTTACACGATCCGTTCGAATTTTATAATTGGTATAAAATGGATAAACTATAGCTGCTAAAATACTAATGATAACAACCACAATCATTAACTCTATAAGCGTAAAACCTCTTTTATACATATATTTCACCACTCTTCACTTCCAGTTGCTACAGAGCCACAACTAGCTTGTTGTGTATCACTGTTTTTATATTCAAGAAGTTCCTTGGCTCTGTTTTTACAACGTACACCATTACTACTCATCAAAAAATTATAATTTTTTGTATCATTAGTTTCTGCTTTCATTACCCATATCCGTCCCCTTACATCAGGTTTTGGTGGGGTGCTTGCATCTACAGAAGTTAACAATTTAGATGGATCATCTCCATCTTGAATTGTAATTGTGTATTTTATACGAGAACCTGATACTCCTCTAGGCAAAGTAACTGAAGACATCATGCTACTTTCTCCATACAAAAAATTAGGATTAAACCCTCTATAAGTAAAATTCTTTGCTTTATGACGCTCCAATTGCTCAGCAATCTTTTGCATTTCTTGTTGTGCCATAGAGGCATCTGATCTCCGAACATATTCCTGATAGCTAGGAATAGTAAATGCTGCAAATATACTAATAATCACCAATACAACTATTAATTCAATTAAAGTAAATCCTTTTGAAAATCCTCCCAACCGACCAAACACATAAGTCGGTCGAGATAGCCCTTTATTATATTTAATTATTTTTTCCATTTTTCATACCATCGTGTCGGATTAATGGTTGGAATACATTTCCATTTTCCAGTTCCTTTTTCATTACCTGCAATCGTAAAATCAGGACATGAACCATCCGTCGGCTCTGTTATTGGGGCTGGGGTAACTCCCACAATTCCTGCCCCAAGAGTATTATCATTACATTCTGCCACACCCACAGGACAACCGATGGTCTTAGTTTTAAACCCGGTATCCTCTTCAGCATTTCTATTGACGGTGCCATCTGGGTTTACACAAACTCCATAAGGTAGGCAATAACGCTGACGATTTGTTTCACCGACAACTCGTGGCAAACATGGATTTTGAGGTGCGATTCCTGTGCCTTGTGGATCGTAAACAGGGACAATCAAATTACCAGTCAATGCAATTGGTTCTTCAAATGCTTTCATCCCACCTTTGATACGGAAACTATTATCAGCGCGTTCTTGCCCTAGACTATTACTTGAAAGTGAACGATACCAACCATTCTTAGTAGCAGATGTCCCAATGAAAATATTTGGAATATTTCCACTTAATAACTGAGGATCTTTCTGTAAAGTTCTCATATCTACATTTTGAGTTGATAAAGAGAAAGCTGTCCCATCTGGATTATTTGCTTCAGTAAATAAATTTCTCTTAATAAAATCGCGGTCAATCAAACCGTAGACATTATTGACAAGACGGTCTGACAACGCATTTACTGGCAGCATACCCTCACGACCAACAATAGGATAGACATCTAGGGGTGTACTACGGTTGCCAGCTGCAATACCCACCACAATAAAGCTTGTTGCACCTTGATCATGAATTGTCACAGTTGGTGCTTCGTAAAAACGTGGATTTTTACCGTCAGTTAATGCTACACCAGATGAATCCGTTGCCAAGTTTGCTAAACGTACAACTCGTTTACCAAAGTTTGCAGTTGTAGTTCCTGCGGTATTGTTTAAATCTGCACGAAAAACTTGACCACCCAAATCACCAAAATACAAATGGTCAACCAAACCATCCCCATTACGGTCAATTGCACTAATACGGCTTACAATACTATGCTTCATATTTGTATTATTTGTATCTGCCCCCGTATCACTTGCCCACCATAAACGTGCCCCGGTAGTCGCATCAATAACATAAACCGCATTACCTTGAGCTTTAGTTTTGGTAGTACAAGATGAATTATCGCCAGTGGTTGCCAGAGTAAATGTAGGATCTTCATAACAGGCATCATACCCACCACCAACAATCATGACACGTTTAATTTGATTGTTATAACGAATGTTTGCAAGTACAGGTTTAGACCAGGACTGTCCCATACGACTAAAGTTAGCTTGATCTCGGCCTACTCTAAATAAAAACTTGGGTGCAGTTGGATCTAGTACATTTAAGCCGTAATAACTTTCTCCTCCCATTCTTAAACCGCCGTATATATTCATGCGGCTTGCTTTAACTGAGTTCGAGTCGGTCGAAGAACTTGCTTTTTGAGCAACATATAATGAATCAGCAACCCATGCACCATCCAAGCCTGCTTGTGGTGCATTTAAATCAGTTTGAGCTTTAACTAACGCTTTTGATGTAGTCGTATTGCGAAGCAATTCAGCAGGTACAAACACCATTTGTTCTACACCTGTGCTGCTATCAACAATATGCAAACCACCTTCCATAGTACCGTAGAGGATAGATTGACTACGTGTAGCTGTTAAATTACCAGAAGCATCTAAAGTACCTGAATAAGTCATCTGAACCGGGAAAGAATGGATACTTCCTCCCATAGCTAAATGGGGGGTCGCTGAAATAGGCAATGTGCTTGGTAATGTTGATGATCCCGTTGTAGTTGTATCTAACGGTACGCTATAACCTAGATAATTTAAAAGTTTTTGTTTTACTAACACGGGCATATCTTTTAATGTAGTTTGCGTACCAAACTTATCTAGCACATAATTAGGAACATTAGAAGGCGCGGCTGCAGGAGATACAGGCCATTCAGGTATACGCAATAAGCTTGCGCCATTACCTGCACCCGTTAAAGTTGCACCGCCTGTTACATCAACATCGGTAAAGAGCCGACGCAGACCGTTTGGATTTGCAGCATACCCATATCGTATAGGACTAACCGTTAAATCTTCGGCTTGCCCATTGATTGGCATAGGCACACGAGAATACGCACCTCCTAACCCAATAATACCGCCATCGTTATAACTGTTATTGTTATAAACAGCAGAACTATTCCACAAATCTTTTGTTCCAGTTTTAAATGACCCATCTGCATTATAAACCAAAGTACTGCTATCTGCGCCCGCAAAAGCACCTGCATTTATACCTGAAGTCAATACTTTATAACGTTTTAAGTTCCCTGCCCAGGCCAGTTTACCACTTTGTGGATCAGGCTCCAAAGCACGTAAATAGCCATAAGGCTGTAAACCTGATGGACTGAGTGCATCAGCAGGAACAGAAATGGCTCCTGTAGTTAAGGGAGCTAAAGGTGTTGGGCCTAGGTTATTAATAAAAGCAATAACACTGTTTGTCACACCTTGCGGTGTTTGCGCGGTAAAAAACCCACCATTACCATAACCTGGAGCAGCCACCGCATTTGTCGCTTGATTAGGAGAACAAGCATCATCACCGGTACGGTCGCTTTGCGCTCTAGAAGTTAATTTACACGCATTAATTACATCAGATGAACCCAAATCAGAGAAATCACTACCAAACCCTACAAAAGCTGTTTGGATAGGTACATTCACGGGATTAGTTGCATCTGAAGTATTACTTTGAATCAGCCCTCCATTAAAGAGCATTTTGGCGTAATTACTCATACAATGCCAATCTCGGGTACTACTTAATGCACCTGATGTAGAACAATTAAATGTTGTGCTATTTAAACTCGCATTCATGACTGAGTTAAGGGTAGCATCAGTTTTGTCGGTTGGTTGTCCATCTGAAAGGATATAAACACCTTGTCCATCACAACTGACTCGATCAGCTGCTGCAGGTAATGGTGAAGCATAACTAATTAAATCTGTTTTTTTAGAACTCGAAACCGAACTACTAAATCCGCTATAAACATTAGTGCCTGTTTGCATCTCATTTTTATAATAAATAATATCACTACCACTATCATAATTACCTGCTTGGGCCAAATCAGTTGGAGCTGTAGCTCCTAAAGAAACCCATCCCGAAGAACTACATTTTTGAGCTTCTGCATTAAAATCGGTAGAGTTAAGACTATTACACTTATAATAAGTCGTAGATGTAGCAGCACCATAAACTGGAGATGCATTGACATAATCCCCGCGATAAGGTTGTGAACGCCAACTATCGTAACGCTCATAACAACGTTGAGGATTTACATCAGTCCTTTGATATGGGTAATCAGAATAAGGGCATGAATAACCCACAATCGATCTTGTTGAGACCTGTTTATAAACATCTACAGCGATTTGTACAGAGGCAACAGTTGAAGTTCCCATTAAATACGCTGCTGCTTCTGCATAAGCTGCTGCAGTTGGTGTCCCCCCACTCGCTGTTAAATCTTTGACAGCAGTTCTAATTGCATTTCGCTGAGTTGAGTTAACAGTACCCAATACACCAGCAGGTACTAAAATTTTCCCTGCGTTACCCGAACCATTAACTGAATAGTGCCCCAACCCTACCCGCACATTGGTTAAAGTTGGGATATCACTATCCAAGAAAGCGAACATACCGTCCTTTAAACGCGAAATACGGTCATAACATTTTAATGCGCCTGTCCGTGTACTGTAACTTCCATCAGCATTTTTATTCGGATTATAACAAAGGTCTTTAAGTCTTTGATAATTTGAAGAACTTGAGGTGGAATAGGCTACAGAACAATAAGTTCTGGTATAAGTATAAGGACTACTTCCACCTGTTTCTGTTTGTGCTGTTGAACGATCAGAACAAACCTCATAATCCGCATAAATAGAGTTACTGCTACTGTTTACCCCCATTGAACCGGAAGTATCCAACATCATAACGATAGTCTTTTTACCTGCTGTGGGTACAGCATAAATCTGCATATCGCTTGCTTGCACAACCGATGAAGCAATTAACATCGTTCCTGAAAATGCCCAAATAAATGAAGCACCATATTTAAAATGGTGAGTATATTCTTTGAGACCTGACTGCTGTCTTTGATTTTTCATCTTAATTATCTCCCCCATTTATATTGGTGCATTGACCTGAACATAACGTGTTTTCAGGTCAATTTCCTGAACCTGAGTATTCACAGGAATACCATAATCAGTCAAACATTGAGCCATCGTTTTTTTAGTCCGCAAACCCACATCTATATTGTCATTGATATAACCAACTGCACTTGCATTCCCAATACAATCTGCTTGTACAATAGATATTCTTTCACGAGAATAATTTGGCAAGATCGCAGTTGAAGTAATCCGGACACGACCTTCAACCTTCCCCTGCTGCACATTTGAATCCTTGCTGGCATCGGTACCCCGGTCTAAATCTGAACCTGGTGCCGCATCCAGGTTAGTCTCAGCTATATATTTCACCGCAACCTGTGTTACCACTGCTTCCCTGGAACTGCCAAAATCTTTCTCTAAATCACAAAAACCACTTCTATTACTTTCAGTTGTGTCAACTGTTGCCTTCGTATTATCTCCAGCAGTTGCTGCTGGAGGAATTAACACCGTTACATCTAAAATACTTCCAGTTTGAATTGTCGAAGTAGGACGATAGCAAAAGATATATTCTCTGCCTTGTCTTAGTGGGTCAGTTTGATCATTTACAGCTTTACCAACTACTCCCATAATAGAAGTGAGATTTTTATAACTGGTTCGATTCAAAAAAAAGTTGGTAGGTGCATCACTGGTTTGTAAAAGTAATTGCCCAATTTGACTATTTGTGGCGATATTCAAAGATGTCATTGCAGTACGAATGGCTAGCACTCCCACTATAGTAATCACAAGCAACATCATTAAAACCACTACCAAGGTCACACCACGTTGATGGTGTTGGAGTTGAATTTTTCTCATTATTATTCCCCTAGACCATTTCTAAATGTTACAACTGTGCTATATACACGACGTGCAAACTTGGTATTTTGATCATTTAAACGTACAGATTGATTCAAAGTATTAAATGCTTGAGTAAGATTTATAGATTCGTTACGCGTGTTATCCATAGAGCGAACCAGCACTGCCAACTTCACTGAGACAATTCGTGGAGGTTCCGTAGGTGGAGCTGCAGCTCGCGCATTCTTTGCCAAAAGCCGATATTGATTAATCGTGTAATATGCCATATTCCCTGTCGTATTTCGCACTCCGAGCTGCACTGTAAAATGGTCTACTCGAGGCATAATCAACTCGCCAGCTCCTCCAAAACCACTAATGGTTGAAGGTTTTGAATTTACACCAGCTGCTGTGGCTGCCGGAGTATTAGCATCACAAGCCAATCCATAATTTGTGCCCGTTGTCGCTGTAGCAGGATCACGTCTTAAAAAATAACGCTGAATAACGTAATCGCCTGCAAAGACTCTTTCACCTTCACAATTAAACATGTCATTAGGCGCGACAAATTGAATAGTCAGTTGATCACTTGATTGATTAACATTAGACAAGCCTTGCCACTCATTAGTAACCGAGCTTATTGCATCATCTGTACCAACACTATGACTCAATAAGCCTTTGGAAATAAATGGAGCTGCTGTTGGTATTGGTATATTAGCATTTGCTGTTGTAGCATCTCTTGCTGTTAACACCACCCCTCCCCAAGGAGTTTGCTCATTTAAACTCGGGAAATTGGTATTAATATAATTAGCCAAACGAATATCTCGAGCTACGTAATCCAAGCCAAACACACCACTATTTTGCAGTTCTGCATTTGCATCTTGCATACGAGAACCGAGCAGACCTCCTATAAAAAGCTGAACAGCAGCAGCACTGATCAACAAACCTAGAATTATGGCCACCATCAACTCAACAAGCGTAAAACCTTTTTGTACTTTAACTCCTGAATAAGATAGAGTTTTCATTAATATGCCTCCATCATTAAACAATTAGAACCATTCACATAAACACCTGTAGCTCCCATGCATCCACTAACATTAGCTGCAGCATTGGTTGAACTTAGCGTTGTATTTCCCCATGCAATAAATAAACATTGTCGTTGTTGTGGGGCTGAACCCACTCCAGGACAATTATCCATAGTGATATTCATTCCAATTTCAAATGCAGATCTTGCGGCCATAAAAGCATCATATGCTGCCATTTGTGCAGGTGTACAAGCTGTAGCAGGGTTAAAGCACACAGTAGCAGGTGCAGTTGGGGCAGCAGTAATATTGGTATAACCTCTAACTGCGGTTGGATAATTATTTTGAGCTAATGGATTGGCACGCATGTTTTCAGCTAGACCTCTTAAAATCAGCATACCCTGTGAACGATTTAAAGCTTCACCTGAAGCATCTATCGCACGTAACTGTAATAGACTGTAGCCAAGTACACCTATTGCCAATAGTAAAAGTGCAACTAGTACTTCAATTAGTCCTACACCTTTTTGAGATTTATTCATTAACATGTCCCTGAAGTCTGACTAATATTTCCTAATCTTGTTACCGTTACCGTCCTCATAAATGGGGACTTACAGATACTGAATGTTGCTGTACTTGTTGCAATTCCAACTTCATTAAATAAAATTGCAGTAGCACTTGAAGATAAAACTGTTATTTTTTTATCGACTGGCACAGAAATAACCCGAGTTTTTACTACTTCTTTTTGTTGGTCATCTGTTAACACCTTAACGGGTGGAGTACCTGTAGTCGCCGTATATTCAGGAATAGCCACAGTTGCACAGTCTTCTTTAGTAAAATCATTATCAGAATTTGTTCTGTTTAAGCATAGAGCTACGGTTGTTTTCATTGTTGCAGCTTGTGACTTTGCTTGGTTAACAGCCACCATCAGTTCCCTTGTAGCTGCATTTATTTTTTGCTTAGCTACTAAATCGCCAAAGGAAGGAATTGCCATCGTTGCAATAATAGCCAACACAGCTATCGTGATCATCAGCTCAATTAAAGTGAATCCCTGTTCTTTTCTTTGCATATTCCCCCCAAGGCAACAAAACTTTACCCTATTAAAAATAATACCCAACTCCTTTACAAATTAGACACGCAAAGAGATAAAAGGTATAAAAAAACAGATAATTGCCAAAAAGCAATTATCTGTCAATTTTTAAAATTTTTCAGAATGTTAAATCATTCACGTTTTAGGCTTGAGTTACAGGAATACGTAACTCTTTCGGCAAACTAAAAGTAATATTCTCTTCACGCCCTGCCAGCTCTTCCGGTGCTTTCGCGCCCCAATCCTGTAAACGCTGAATCACCTGCTTGATTAAAATTTCGGGTGCCGATGCACCAGCAGTTACCCCAATTTTGGTATTTTCATCAAACCAGGCTTGATCAAGCTGATCTGCATTATCCACCAAATAGGCATGTTTCCCCATACGTTCCGCCAGCTCTCGCAGACGGTTTGAGTTTGAAGAATTAGGAGATCCTACGACCAAAACCACATCACATTGAGTGGCCAAGTCACGTACTGCATCTTGACGGTTTTGCGTGGCATAGCAGATATCATCCTTACGCGGCCCCTGAATTTCAGGAAATTTTGTACGTAAAGCATCAATCACTTTTGCGGTATCATCAATGGAGAGCGTCGTTTGGGTCACAAAAGCCACTTTCTCGGGATGACGGATTTTTAATGCCGCCACATCCTCTTCATCTTCAACCAGATAAATTTCACCACCATTTTTCTTGTCATATTGCCCCATGGTGCCTTCCACTTCCGGGTGCCCTTCATGACCAATCAAAATGGCTTCCGTACCTTCACGTGCATATTTGGTCACTTCTATATGCACTTTGGTAACTAGTGGACAGGTGGCATCAAAGACTTTTAAACCACGACGCTCCGCCTCAATTTGTACCGCTTTTGACACACCATGCGCACTAAAGATCACGATATTGTCATCGGGAACCTCATCCAGTTCATCAACAAAGATGGCACCACGCTGACGTAAATCATCCACCACAAACTTGTTATGCACCACTTCATGACGCACATAAATAGGCGGATTAAAGCATTCCAGTGCCCGATTGACGATCGCAATTGCTCGGTCGACACCTGCACAAAAACCACGTGGATTGGCCAATACAATTTCCATAAGATCCTCAATGTTCACCCGAAGTTGAGCGGAATAATTTGAAATAAATGCCAACAAAAAGACGCTTGGCTATTTTGTTTGCGGGTCGTCTACTCTAAAATAGAGAAGATATTTTATCATATCAGGAAAAATATCATGTCGGGTCTCTTGTTTGTCGTTTCTGCTGCATCCGGAACAGGCAAAACATCCCTCGTTAAAGCCCTTCTCGACCGTGTGACCAATCTGCACGTTTCTGTCTCTCATACTACTCGTGACCAACGTCCCGGTGAGCTTGACGGTGTACATTATCATTTTTCAAAAAAAGAAGATTTTCTTGCCTTGGTTGAGCAAGGCGGTTTTATTGAATATGCAGAAGTGTTTGGCAATTATTACGGTACAGCTCAAGTGACTGTAAAACAGCAGCTTGCCAAAGGGCATGATGTTTTACTTGAAATTGACTGGCAAGGTGCACAGCAGGTTCGCAAACTTTTTCCCGAATCGAAACAAATTTTTATTTTACCGCCAAGCCAGTTCGATTTGCGCCAGCGCCTATCCAACCGTGGCACAGACTCTGTTGAAGTGATTGAGCGCCGCCTGGGCTGTGCAGTTGAAGATATGCAGCAGTATACAAACTTTGACTATGTCATTATTAATGATGACTTTAATAAGGCACTGCATGATCTGGAAAGCGTAATTATTGCCAATCGTTTAGTGATTGCACAACAGGCAGCCCGTCATCAGGAACTGATTGAAAAATTAATTACTCCTGTTGAACCGTGATTAAAACTTGAGTCTGCAGGCAAAGCATTTTATACTGCCCAGTCTGTTCAAATTTAATATTCAAACGAGAATTCTTATGGCACGCGTAACCGTTGAAGATTGTTTAGACCATGTAGACAACCGCTTTGAGCTTGTACTAGTGGCAAGCAAACGCGCGCGTCAATTGGCACGTCAAGGCATTGAACCAACTGTAGAATGGGATAACGATAAACCGACCGTAGTTGCTTTACGTGAAATTGCGGTAGGTCATGTATCTAAAGATATTTTGAAACAACGTGATCAAGACTATCAAACTTCTAGCCTTGACCTTGCACTTTCTGCAAACAATTTGAATTTAGATGGCTTTTCTTTCCAATAAGAAAAAATATCTTAAAAAAGCCTAGTTTTAACTAGGCTTTTTTTATTGCACAACTTTAATATTGGATGAATAACCGTTATAACATAAAATTAAAGATACGTTATTTAGGATGTATCTTTTTGCTGTTTTTTAAATGAAAAAATTGACAAGTCATGCAATATGCTTTTCATTAAAGCTCTAGCGATTTAAATTGTAGAAACTGAAGTAATAAAGGTGTTATATGCCAGGCCCACAGGTCAGCCAAGCCAAACAACAGCTCAAAATTATTATCGACGCTTACTTAAGTGCAAGTGATGTCGAGCGCGTGCTTGTGGCCTGCGATTATGCCGATATTGCCCATGACGGCATCACCCGTAAAAGTGGTGAACCCTATATCCTGCATCCGATTGCGGTCAGCAGCATTCTTGCGCATATGCGCCTGGATGCCGAAACCCTGATGGCCGCCCTGCTGCATGACGTGATTGAAGATACCGATTTCAACAAAGAAGACATTACTGAAAAATTTGGCCGCACGGTGGCCGAGCTGGTCGATGGGGTAACCAAACTCAGCCATTCCAGCGACAAAGAATATAATAAAGCCGCCTCCTTCCGTAAAATTCTGCAAGCCACCCTGCAAGACCCACGTGTCATTATTATTAAGCTGGCTGACCGTTATCACAACATGACTACTTTAGGTTCGTTGCGCCCAGATAAACGGGCACGTATTGCCCAGGAAACCTTTGATATTTTTGTGCCGATGGCACGTATCGTCGGCATGAACGAGATGGCGGACAACCTGGAACATCTGTGCTATCAAAATCTTGACCTGGATATGTTTAACAATGTTCAGAATGCCCTGCTACAAACCAAACCGAAACGCTGTGAATATCAGAGTATCTGGGAAAAAAACCTGACTGAACTGCTGCAACAGCACCAAATTACTGGCCGTATTAAAAAGAAAAATAACAATATTGAATTGCTGCGCCACTTCGTCAAAAACGATATTGACCTGCAAGAACTCACCCACAGCCATGCTTTTGAGATTATTCTGCAAAGTATTGCCGACTGTGACCGTCTGGCAGAAATCCTGCGCGAAAATTTCCAGATTCTACATTATGAAGATCATATCCGCCGTCCATTGCCGGGTGGCAACCAGTCTTTAATGATGCGCTTAAAAGGCGAGAAAACCACGCTCTCTTTAACTATCCAGACCGAGCTGATGCGTAAGGCTGCCCGTTTTGGGGTGGTCCTGGGTGAAAATGCACCGCAAGCCTGCCGCTCAGCCATTCAGGCGTCTATGCAGAACCTGAATGTACTGGTGGATGGCGAATGTGCCAAAACCACCTTTAGTGATCTGTTGGATTATCTGCATCAGGAAAAAATCTGGGTGTATACCCCGCATGGCCATTTGCACGAACTTCCACAAGGGGCTACAGCCGTCGATTTTGCTTATTCAGCCAGCCTGTTTTTAGGCAACCATGCTGTCGGAGCAAAAATAAATGGGGAAACCCGCCCTCTTTCCACACCACTGGTCAGTGGGCAAGTGATCGAGATTATTACCGATGTTCTGGCGACACCAAATCCGGACTGGCTCAGCTTCATCAATACCCAAAAAGCGCGTCGTGCCATCCAGAATATTTTGCGTGATCAAGATATTGAAGAACAACAACTGGTCGGCCAGCAAGCCCTGAACCGTGCACTGAAACTGTTTAATCGCTGCATCAAAGATTTAACCGAAGCAGACTGGATCGATATATTGCAATGGCGACATATCGAATCTAAGGAACACCTATTTGAACAGATTGCGGTGGGTGACCTGTTACCGCAATTAGTAGCCAACCACCTGTTTGCTCAAGGACAAAGTCTGGAGAACCAGTCTTCTACCCGTCTTATTCAAGGCACGGAAGGCGTAGATGTCAAATACGCCCATTGTTGCAATCCAGTGCTTGGTGATCCAATTCAGGGACATCTCTCACGTCGTGGCTTGATTGTGCATCGTGCGCGTTGTCATAACCTGTTGCATGAACAGCATCTGCATCCAGAAAATATTATGCCTTTGCACTGGACATCTGAAGATTTCGATGACATCAGTTTCACCGCCTATTTAAGCATTGATATGCTGATGAATGATGAACAGATTTCTGACCTGATTTATCAGTGCCGGAAGGAAAAAACCGGTGTAGAAATGGTTCATGCCCATGAAGGCAAAACCTATGTGCATATTGTGGTGCATAACCGCAAGCAAATTGCCCAGATTATTCGTGATTTACGCATGCACTTTGGTTTTCCACGCATTACCCGTTTAGCCCAGCCCATTAACATTGCTGAAGCATCAAAAGCCAGTTAGTTCAAACATAAGTCACTCTTATTGAATAATTTAGGCTATGATGCATAGAGATGATAAAAGGAGAAATCGATGTCCCGCCAAGTAATCCATACTGAAAATGCACCTGCAGCCATTGGTACATATTCTCAAGCGATTTTAGTTGAAAATACCCTGTACCTTTCAGGCCAAATTGGTTTAGATCCTTACAGTATGGAGTTGGTTGAAGGCATTGAGGCACAAATTCGCCGTGTATTTGATAACTTGAAAGCCGTTTGTGAAGCAGCCGGTGGCTCATTGGCAGATATCGCCAAACTGAATATCTTCCTGACCGATCTTTCCCACTTCCAGCTGGTCAACCAGATTATGGGTGAATATTTTGCCCAGCCTTACCCTGCACGCGCAGCATTAGGTGTCGCCAGCTTGCCTAAAGGGGCTTTGGTTGAAATGGATGGTATTGTAATTATTAATCAATAATTTATAAAACTCATTAAATACCCACGTTTCAAAAATCAGTTCTAAATGATCAATTCATCTTGAGCGGAAATCCGAGCAGCACTCGGATTTCCGCTCAGGTGCTATTTTTTTATTCAAAAACTCAATCACAATAAATGATATTTCAAATGAATTTCATTGACAAACGATAATAATTATCAATAATATCACTTATCCCATTTCACTTTTATGTGGCCAGTTCAAATGTACGTATGCTTATGTCGTGGTATTACCGATCAAGATATTAAAGATGCCGTTGCAAATGGTGCGGAAAGCTATCGTGAAATTCGTGACCTGCTTGATTTAGGTACCTGTTGTGGCCGTTGCGCCCCTGAAGCACGCGCCATTATTAGCGAAGAACTTTCAGAAATTGCAGCCCGCATCTCTGTGGCAGCCTAAAACCCGATTATTCTAATGAGAAACTGAATGATCAAAAGATCATTTTCTCCTCTCCCGCTTATGACTCTAGGCGGGTTTTTTATACACTCCCGTGTAGCATAGCGCCTATTATCGTTCTTGATTGCGATTTTCATTTGCTGTTCAATAAACTACTCGCCATTGTTTTGCTTGTTGTTTAAGATATTTGCAATAATCATTTTTTTTGATTGCCTGACCCCTTGTGAAGGCAAAAAATTGTTGATGGAGAACTTACAATGAAAGGCAATCGTGACGTCATTAATCAGTTAAATCAGGTGCTTTATCACCAGTTGACTGCCATTAACCAGTATTTCCTGCACTCACGCATGTTTAACGATTGGGGAATTGAGAAGCTGGGTTCGGCAGAATACAAAGAATCGATTCAGCAAATGAAAGATGCAGATAAAATTATTGAACGCATCCTATTTCTTGAAGGCCTGCCTAACTTACAGAATTTAGGCAAGTTGTATATCGGTCAGCATACTGTTGAAGTACTGAATTGCGATGTACGTAAAGTCAACGAAAATATCGAAGCCCTGCAAAAAGCGGTCAGCTTGGCCGAGCAGGAAATGGATTATGTCACCCGTGATCTTGTTCAGGAAATTCTAGAAGAAGAAGAGGAATATCTGGATTGGGCCACCACCCAGCTTGATCTGGTCGAGAAAGTCGGTATCGAAAACTACATTCAAAGCCAAATTTAAGTTTAAAAACAGCCAGTCAATTGACTGGCTGTTTTAGCTGGTCGATTCACTTTTTAAAATTTTACTTTTTGGCGGCAGGCTGGGCCAATGACGCATAGTCCCAATCGACTTTACGTAATTTTTTCAACAACCAGAGCTGATGTCTGGCTTCCTGTTCATAGCCATTAAAAGCCAGTATTTTGGCATACTTGAGCAGATCATAGGAGGTCGGATAATTGAGCACCATCTCCCTAATTTCTTCAAGCTGTTGTGCACTCACCTTGCTATAGGGATTCATACGAATCCAGTCTATACGCCGGTTAAATTCTTCCAGCAAGTAAACCTGATCTTGATTGGTAATTTTTTGCGGTACTTTTTCATAACGTAGCGTTTGATTGAGTTTAGGAACCATCACCGAATAATCCCGCACGATCAGAATCAGCAGCAAGAAAAATAAACCGTAAACAACCCGCATATAATTGGGTGAAAGGGTCAGGATTTTGGTATCTGCCTGTTGTGACTGAACCAGACCAATAATAAAACCGACCGGGAGCAGGAAATAGGCATAGTACTGCGGGAATTCCAGCATGGCGTGAATCAATACTGCACCCACCATTAAAATTCCGATCACGGATTCAACAGAATTGACACGCTTATTTAGCTGATACCCCCAATAGCCAAAATAAGCCAGAAACGGCAAGCCTATAATTACGCCATTCCACAAAATAAAATCAAGAATAAAATTATGTGCGCTACGAATCCACACCGGTCCCTGGAAATGATCACTGACCAGGGTATATGCGACACTGGTCTGGTTCCAGCCATAACCAAACCATGGACGGTCAGCAATGGCATGCAGCATTTGCTGCCAAATCGCTAAACGCGACATATCCCCTGTAGCGCGTCTTGCCACATCGACAGCTTTAATCTGTATATCCAATAATTGGGTTAAATAGCTCCCAATCACAGGCAATACCAAAACTAATCCTATAAATACGGCTAACCATGCAGCTAAGGAATACCATTTAATATGGATATAACCTTTAAATTGCTGATAAGCCAAATAAACCAGAATAAAGACACAAGCCACCCATGAGGTTCTGGATTGGCTTAATGCCACGCTCACCAACATAATGAATGCCGCTGGAACCAGCCATTTGGTCTGGACTTTTTTGGTTTCATATAAATATAAACAAGCCAAAAGTGACATGAGCAAAAAAGTAGCCATATTGTTTGGCTGGGCAAAATTGGCATAAGGACGAACAGCACGTTGCATATTCACCATCCCCGGGATATAGGCATCGAGCGTTAACCATTGGCAAATCGCAATCACACCCGTCGCTGTTCCGGCCATGAGAAACACATAACTGAGTCCGGTAAAAATGTTTGCCCGGTCTGCTTTCTCGCTCGATAAATTATAGCCAACCACCATGCTCAGCCAAAAGCCAAGCACAAACAAGGTACAGATCAAGGCCTTATCAAAGAAAAAGAGTTCACCTGCCCCGTATTGAACCAATGGAATAGCAGCAAGAAACAATAGCGGCAAACTGATGACTGGCAATTTAATTTTGTCTTTTAAATAAATGGCAGCAAGCGTAAAGAGGGATAAAAAAGCAAATAGTTCACCTGTATAGGTAACCCAAGGGCGGTAATGGATAGGCAAAAGCCAAGCCAGTGAGATAAAGACACTGGCTAAGAGAAGGAGGAGGAATTTCATGATTAGATGAATTAGAATATATTGATATTATGATAAAAAAATTCCGAATAAATGTCGCATAAAATTCTCGCATCATAAATAAATTTTTATAGTTAAGTAGGCTTAAATGCTGTAAGCAAATAAAATTATCTGACATTTAAAGAAATGCTCATCCTAACGTGTAGCCGATTGTCGGCATAATTTATTACACTAAAAATTATTTTTAATTTTTCCACAAAGACATGATTTTTTTTTAAAAAATTTTATATAGAAACATAAGACCACATTAAAAAATCAATAAAATCATACATATAAAACCTTGTAAATTAATTACATTTGTTTACAATACAAAACAACTCTTAACTCTTAAAATTTTAATGAATTCCAATTATCAACGACATATAGATATTTTACGTGCTCTCGCCGTTTTATTGGTAATTTTTCATCATTTAAAAATTCCATATTTTAATGGAGGTTTTATTGGGGTTGATATTTTTTTAGTTATTTCCGGGTACTTAATCACAAAAAATATAAAAAAAGAAAAATTAAGCACATCTCATTTCTCATTTAAAAATTTCTACAATAGACGTATTATACGTTTAGCACCATCATTTTTTCTCGTTATTTTGACTTCAATGATAGCTTTCTTTTTTATTCTTACTCCTGAAGAGTGGAGTGATTTTCTCAAAACAGCTATTGCCTCAATATTCTTAACTTCAAATATTTATTACTCTTCTTTACTTAATAATTATTTTACAATTAATTCTGAAACGACTCCTTTACTTCATTTATGGTCTTTAAGTTTAGAGGAACAGTTTTACTTGATATGGCCAATATTTTTAATCTTGTTACTAAGATTAAAAAATCATGTTATTTTTTTAATTTTATCATTATCAATTATACTTTCGATATTTATTTCACATATCTACGTTATTAAAGATCCGGTAGCAGCTTATTATTTATTAGCAGCTCGTTTTTTTGAATTTATCTTTGGGGCTTTACTCAATTTTATAAAACCAATAAGAATTCGAAAAAATATTTCATGCTCAGTAGGAATTACGTTAATCGTATGTATAATAATGATAAATATGATTATTAATAAGGATTCATTATTTCCTTCTTATATTGCAGCTCTTCCTTGTTTCTTGGCTGCAGTATACATTCTTTTATCTGGAGGCCTTACACAAAAAACAACACAAACAATTGAATATATAGGAAAAATATCCTATCCTATGTATCTGTGGCATTGGCCAATAATTTCATATTTAACTATCCTTTCTTTTTCATTAAATATAACTCAAAAAATACTTATTATTTGTTTAACAATAATGCTTTCCATAGTAACACATGAGTTTGTTGAAAAAAAAATCAGTAAAATATTTTCTCAGAATAAAAGACCCATTATTTACCTCTTTATGTTACCAGCAATACCTGTGTTTCTAGCTTATTTATATCATCTAATTTTTTTTAATAATGAAAATAAAATCATAAAAAATGATAATTCCACCTTCTCAATTAAATGTATAGACAATAGTAACCACCCAATTGATAGTTGTTATTTTGGAAAAAAAGAAAACCGTACTATAGACATACTTCTAGTAGGGGATAGTCATGCCAACTCCCAATCGGGGATGGTCGACATTCTGGCAAAACAAGCTAATCTAAAAGGATATGAAATCACTTTTTCTTCTACTGCTTACCTAGTTAATGTCGATAGATACTCTATAAATCCAAAAACTAATGAAATTCAAAAAGTAAATCAATTTTCAGATATCAATATTTTTATACAAGATCATATTAAAAATAATCATTTTAAATATGTTGTTATGGGTGGATTTTTTCCACACAACTGGAATAGAAGTATTTATTCTGAAAAAAACCGTGTCCCTTTAGATAAACTTCAATCAAAAAAAGCATTTATTTATGGCTTAAAACAAGCTATATCATCTATCATAAAGTCTGGTGCTCGACCTCTTCTTATCAATGATAACCCGATTCTAGTTGATGTAGATGTAAACTGCCATCTTAGATTTTTCAACGATTTTGATCACTGCACTTTTCCTCGAATAAAACATGATCATGATTTTAAAGAATGGCAAACTGTTTTAGTTGAACTTCAAAAATCTTTTCCAAAACTCATTGTAATTGATTTTACAGATATTATTTGTGATGAAAAGAAATGTTTCTCTACTCTTCAAAACACATCTTTATATCGCGATTCACAGCATTTAACCTACAATGGTTCAAGTATTTTAGGTAATATCTATCTTCGAAAGCATTCTAATCCTTTTTTAGAAGGTCATTAAAATTGAAAAAAAAAATATTAATCGTTACACGCAATTTACCTCCCCTTATCGGAGGCATGGAACGCCTTAATTGGCATATTGCTGATGAATTAAGTAAAACTAACAAAGTGGAACTATTAAGTTATAGTGATGCACGAAATCAAGCACCTAAAAATTGCTATTTCAACAGTATTCCTTTGAATCCATTATATATATTTTTAATATCAGCTTTTATAAAAACTTTCTGGATTTGTTTAATTAAACGTCCCGATATTCTTTTTGCAGGAAGTGGACTTACTGCTCCTATTACAACCTTTTGGTCTAAAGTATTTCGAATAAAAAGTATTGTTTATGTCCATGGTTTAGATATTGCGACTAACCATGGGCTATACAATACTATATGGATACCAATGATTCGTGCTGCAGACTATGTTATTGCTAACAGCAATCCAACTCAAGATATATGTTTAAAAAAAAGCATTTCAGCTCAAAAACTTTCAATTATTTGTCCGGGAGTAACTTATCCACCTCTCACTGAAAATTATTTTTTAATTAAATTACTTAATGAAAAATATCATCTACATGACAAAAAAATCTTGATTTCAGTAGGGCGTTTAACTCAACGAAAAGGTTTAAATGAATTTGTAGACTTAGCATTACCAAAGATTGTCAAAAATATTCCCAATACCCTGTTGGTTGTGATTGGAGATACACCCAATCATTCACTCAATAAAAATTTAGAAAGCAAAGAACTTATTCTTACAACTGCAGCAAAGCATCACATTACCGAAAATATTCTATTTGTCGGTAATATCAGTGATAATAATCTTTTATCTTCATGGTATTACCTTGCAGATTTACATATTTTTCCGGTCAAACACATTCCAACTGATCCTGAGGGTTTTGGTATGGTAGCTATTGAAGCTGCTGCACATGGAACTCCTACAATTGCTTTTGCCACAGGAGGTATTATTGATGCTGTACAAAATGGCAAGTCTGGTTTTCTAGTTGAGCAAGATAATTACGAGGAATTATCTAAGAAAATTATTCAATTATTAGAAAATCCAGCTCTTATTAAAGAAAAAGAATGCGCTGAATTTGCACAAAATTTTTCTTGGGATAATGTAGGACAAAAATTCAATAAAGTAATGAATCAATTACATGATTAGGATCTACCATATTCATCTTTAAATCTAATAATATCATCCTCTCCTAAATAAGAACCCGATTGGATCTCAATTAACTCCAATGCAATTGAACCAGGATTCTCTAGACTATGCACTGTACCTAGGGGAATGAAAGTAGATTCATTTTCCGAAATAAAATACTGTTCATCTCCCTTCGTAACTTTTGCCGTCCCTTTCACCACTATCCAATGTTCTGCTCTATGGTGATGTAATTGTAATGATAACTTTGACTTAGGTTTAACAGTAATACGTTTTACTTGATATCGCTCACCAGTATCAATACAGTCATATCTCCCCCAAGGACGTATCACTTCCCTATGCATTAATAATTCAGCACGCTTCTCTTGAGACATACGAACAACTAATTTTTTTATATTTTGCGTAGATGACTGAGTGGTAACTAATATTGCATCTTTTGTTTCAATAACAATAAGATCTTTCACTCCCAATACAGTAACAAGTCTACTATCTGCATGAATATAATTGTTCTGAGCATCTTCCACAATAACATCGCCGTGTATGACATTATTGTTTTCATCCTTTGGATTAATTTCCCACAAAGATGACCAACAGCCTAGATCACTCCATCCAGCATCCAAAACAACAACAACACCAATTTGAGTTTTCTCCATTACAGCATAATCAATTGAATCCTCCAGACATGTTTTAAATATATCTATATTTATCCGAATAAAATCTAGATCAGACATTCTCTCATTAAAAGCCATCTCACAAATAGTTAAGATATCTGGGCTATATTTTTCTAATTCTTGAATAAAGTTATCGACTTGAAAAACAAACATTCCACTGTTCCACAAGTACTGTTGACTCTCTAAATATTGTTGAGCTGTATCAAAATCTGGTTTTTCAACAAATTTTTCTAATTGATAAGTATCTTGTATGCTAAGTTTATTACCTGTTTTAATATACCCATATCCTGTATGCGGTGAATCCGGTTTAACCCCAAAAACAACTAGTTGTTTTTGTAAAGCTATCTGATAAGCAGATACAAGGCTATGATGAAATACATCAATGTGATTAATAAAATGATCCGCAGCCAATACACATAAAACAGAATTCTCACTAGGATACAATGCACGAGCTTGTAACGCAGCTAAAGTAATCGCAGGTGCCGTATTTTTTCCAACTGGCTCTAAAATAATCGAAGCTTGTGTAATATTAAGTTTTCTTAATTGTTCAGCCACAATAAAACGATGTTCTTCATTACAAATAATGATAGGTGGCAAGGTTCGTATAGGTAAATTTTCTAATCGAGCCAATGTTAATTGCAACATTGATAATTCAGTATCAAGCAATCGTAAAAATTGTTTTGGATATGCTTGTCTTGAAAATGGCCATAATCTAGTCCCAGCCCCTCCTGCCAATATAACTGGAACAATCATATTTTTCTCCTAGAATACGAATAATTAAAAAACAACATATTATTTACATAAAAATACTTATACTATACAACTATTTTATTGCTTTATTCTTTACATTCAAGCCATGAACTTGAATAATTATTTTATTACTCTACATACAGTTCATTTCACTTTTGGACATTATAGATGCCATATCAACCTGCTATTTGGTTTCCCACGATACAAGCGAATAGTGGATCCGATGTTTTTACAAAACAACTTGTTACAGGCTTAAAGAATAAAGGCATAAGGGCAGAAATCACATGGTTACCGCATCATGCAGAATATTTACCTTGGTGTGTAAAAGTCCCGAAAGCTCCTAAATGGGCAAATATTGTACATATAAATACTTGGTTACCCTTAAAATTTATACCTAAGCATTTGCCCGTGATCTCGACTCTCCACCATTGCGTCCAAGATCCGTTATTTCGCTCCTATAAATCAACACTACAACACTTATATCATTCTTTTTGGATCACTCCGACTGAACGAAAAATACTAAATTTATCATCTCAAATTACTGCAGTAAGCCATTATACAGCTCAATGTGCAAATCAAATTTTTGAGATCCAAAATTTCAACGTTATTCACAATGGCGTTGATACAAATTCTTTAAAACCAATTCAGAAAGATAACCCACATAAACCTTTCCGATTATTATTTATTGGAACCCCATCTAAACGAAAAGGATTTGATATTTTACCTGAAATTATGCAACAACTAGGTGATGATTATGAACTGTTTTATACTGCTCGAAAAAATCAAATATCCCATAATTTTCCGTCCAATATGCATGCATTAGGACGAGTAGGCAATATTACTGATGCTTATCATAATGCTGATGCATTATTATTTCCATCTCGACTAGAAGGCTTTGGTTTAGTTGTTGCTGAAGCAATGGCTTGTGGCCTTCCCGTCATAGCTTCTAACAGTTCTGCACTACCCGAAGTAGTTGATAATGGTATTACAGGACTTTTGTGTAAGAAAGATGATATCTCTTCTTTCACAAATGCTATTCGATCTATTGCAAATGATAGGGAATTACATCAAAAGATGTCACATGCTGGGCGTCTAAAAGCAGAACAAGAGTTTAATTTATCGAAAATGGTTGACCAATATCTTGATATATATCTCAAGATATTACATTCTCAAGCTGATGATTAAAAAAATCTAATCTTTTATATTTTATTTAGCAATTTCACTAAATATTTTCATCATTTCTTGTGCACCTGCTTGCCAAGAGATTCCTGGTTGCGCAGTAGGTTTTTCGGAAGACAAGGCCTGAAGCAATCCTTTCACTAAATCATCTACAGACAATGGATTAATATATGTGCTTTCTATTCCTCCTGCTTCTCTAAGCTCAGGAATATCTGAAGCAACAACTCGCGTACCACAAGCTCTTGCCTCTGCAGCAGGCATACCATACCCTTCATACAATGATGGCAGCACAAATATTTCTGCTCCAGAATATAGTGCTGCCAAATCTTCATTAGGTACATAGCCCAACTCTAAGATATTACCCGAGAATTGTTCAATTTTTTCTTTTAAGCCACTATTTTTCCACCCTATTTGCCCAACTAAAGCTAAAGATAAATTAGGATATCCATGGTTACAAACTATTTTAAATGCATCTAATAACATTGAAAGATTTTTACGAGGCTCAAGTGTCCCAATAAATAGAATATAAGGATTTAATAAGGTATATTTTTTTCTTATCGTTAATATTTCTGCTACATTTCTAGGAAAAAAATCTGGACTTGTACCAGGAACTACAACTGAATCCACATGTTTTCCCAATAGTTTTTCAACTCTCTGAGCTGTTCCAGCTGAATTTGTGACAACTTTTGTTGCATTTAACACATCATGTTTCAAATATAACTTATGAGCAAGCATATTAATAAAAGGCATTGTTTCTGGACAAATAATATGATTAAGGTCATGTACAGTCGAAACAACAGGGACGTTATCAATCAATATAGAAGGATATAATGTTCTCGGAGCCCAAAAAACATCTAAATTATCTTTTTTAATTAATGAAGCAGATCTCCACTTTAACCAAAAATATCCTGACATTAAAGGATAAGCCTTATTAGAGCATACTTTTGAATTTTCAATACCTTGAGGAAAAGAGGGGATAAACCCAGTTGGGCAAAAAGCTATGAATTCTAACTCTGGGTTCAATATAGCCATTTCATTTAATAAATGCCAAATATAATTCCCAATTCCTGTCCGCTTACCAACTAAAGCACGTGCATCAAAACCAATTTTCATAAATCCTCCAAGTCTTTATTAAAATTCACATATTTTTTTTGGCAAAGAAAAAGAAAAAGAAATTATAAAACTTCATAATTAATAAAAAATTAATTTTTGAAATTTTAGTAGAACTAAAAAAGTGAAAATCACCATATGAATATAAGTACTTATTAAATTTCAATGCTAAATATTCTAATGTTTTACCTCTAAAAAAACCGATATGTTGACCATGCTCTAATCCATAATAATCCCAATTCTCCAAACTTGGAGTGGGATCAGGAATTAATTTTGTCGAAAAAAAGATTTGATCACTTTTATTCAATATTTTAGTTAACTCCTCGACAGGCTTATCAAAATGTTCAAATACCTCGAATGCTGTGATGAGCTCATATTTACCATCTTTTCCAACAAATTTTTTTGCAAATAAATTATCGCAATACCGATCTTCCCAAAATATTTGGAATCCAATATCTCGCATTAATCGTACAAAAATTCCATATCCACCAGCATAATCTAAAATTTTTTTATTCTTGATCCCCAACAGCCAACATAAGTTAGTTGTTTTTTTACAACATAAATAGTTCCTAACAAAAATTCCTGTATCTTTAGTATGAATAGCTTCCGAATATGCTTGCTCTAACCAATAAGGTTTCTGCGTTTGAACATATAAACACTGTGGACACTCATAGTACAAAATATTATTATTAAAAATATTACCATAAAATATAAAATTTAAATTGCGATTACAAATCCGACACTTTTCAGCCATATCATCCACTATACTAAAAATTACAAATAATTTAACTAAATTACATCAGTTAAGAAGCAAAAAAAATCATCCTTATCCCATATAAAATTGTAATTTTCCTTTTTAAGCATTTCTTTAATTTCATCCATTTCAATACTTTCTATATGCTTCCATTCAAATCGGATTAACTTTGGTTTAATTTTATTAAAATCAATCATTTTAATAATCTCACCATCCATACCTTCTACATCAATTTGCAGATAATCAATATCTATTAAATCATGTATATTAATTAACTCCATTAATGTTAAACTTGGAACTGAATTTAAAATAATTTTTTCTAGATGAATCCCTTGATTTAATAAATTTTCTATTTTAAAAGATGCAGTCCCTCTTACCCAATCTGGATATTCATTATGATACTTTGAATCTACTCTGTATAAATCAAATTTTTTTAAATATGGATGTATTCCAAGATTAACTGGTTGGATTTTTTTATAATATTCGTAATTATAACAAAGCTTGTTATAAAAATCGGTTAATGGTTCAACAACAACTCCTGTCCATTCTTGAGCTGTGGCATATTCATATAAACAATCAAAAGAAACACCGTCATTAGCACCTATCTGCAAGAATTTAACTTTTTTATTCTTTAAGCTAAATTGCCATAAAATTTTTTCAGCTAATGAAATTTTTATCAACCGCATATTAAAGATCAACAGGAATTTTCTTACAAATTTTCTTATAAAATTAATCATTGGAATTACTCAACTTAACCACTAAAAGTTCAGATTTCTACTATTACATTACAATGTTCAACAGAGCTTTCACGATGAGCAATAATAACCATGGTCTTCTTACTACTTAAGTTTTGTATTGCTTCATTTACTGTCTGCTCAGTTTCAACATCCAGCGCACTTGTTGCCTCATCCATAAATAATACTGGAGGGTCCCTATACAAGGCCCTTGCTATTCCAATTCTTTGCCTTTGCCCACCAGAAAGCAAAATACCCCTTTCACCAATATTTGTATCATACCCCTGATCTAATGCTTGAATAAACGTGCTTGCTTGAGCTGCTTGAGCTGCTCGATAAACTGCACTCATATCTATTTGATCTTTACGCACACCAAAAGCAATATTTTCAGCAATACTCGCATCTACTAAATAAATGTGTTGTGGTACATACCCTATTAAATTCTGCCAGCCTATAACATTATTTGGTGCAATTTCTATATCATCAATAACTAACTTTCCATAATTAACAGGTAATAATCCCAACAAAATATCCATCACCGTACTTTTGCCAGAACCACTCTTTCCCACAATACCAACACTCGTATTAACAGGTATTGTTAGGCTAAAATTATGAAGAACTTCTTTTTCTGGTGCTGATGGGTATGCAAAACTAACTTGCTCTAATCTAATTTCACGGTTTAGCTGTATAATTTTTTGATTAGCATTTGGCTTTATTTTATTTTCTTTAATTAAAGAAAAATCTTGATAAATATTTTTAAGTACTGCATCAGCAAATCTTAATCGTGCTATTGCCCGATATATAATTTGTGCCGCAGGTAATATTCTATACGCAGCAAATCCATATAACCCTAATATTGGTAACACATGAGCAATATCATTGCTTTTAAAAATTAGAAAAATTGCTAAAACTATGAGTCCGGTGTAGCCTACAGCCTCTACTAAAAATAAAGGGATTTGACTTAAAGTATCACTAGCAGCAATATGTCTAGATAAGGATCTGGAAGATATTTGAAATCGAGTCATGTACTGTTGAGTAGAATTGGTAATTTTAATGTCCTTAATTCCACTCAATACCTCTTGGCACGCCCTAAAACGCTCCTCATTTGCAAAATGTCTTTCATACCCTATTTTGTATAATTTAGATCGAACAGCTTGATAGATTAAAAAGTAAAATATGCCAATAGCAATTAATGTAAAAATAGCAATCAATGGATCATAAATTATTAAAACCAATGTTATCCCCATTATAACAACTCCTTGAGCAATCATTTGCATTAGAGGCTGCATGACGTCACCAAGTAACTGATCTACTTCTGACAGTATATTTTTATTTAGTTCAGCTGTATTTCTTTGTAAAAAAAAGAAATATGGTTGATAAAGATAAATTTCTAAAAGTCTTGCACTAAAATAATGTCTCTGCAAATTTGCAAAACGATTTAATGCATGATTTGTTATAATTTTAAATATTGATGAAAATACGATAATAAAAATAGAACAAAGACCTAAAACTATAATAAAATTATTATAATGATCAAACAAAAAAGTTTCATATAAATAATTTAAAATCTGATGATCTTCAATTACAGTCGGACGTGACAAAACAGCCAAAAAAGGCATAATTGATAAAATACCCGCTGCTTCTATAACTGCCATTATCACAACAAGTACAAGCACTAATACTGCTTTCTTTTTTTCAAATGGAGTTAATATCTGCCATAGTTTTTTCAACGCTTCTAGCATTTAATTTACCTATCGCTTAGCTACATATATCTGAGTAGGTATTAACCAAACAATTTTTTTTAGTAGCCAAGAAGGAATCCATCTAAAAATCCCATAAATCCCTCGATAACCCTTTTCCTCTCGAACAAAAATATCTAATGCTTCTACACAATAGTTTCTGTATTCAAATTTACTTTCCCGTAACAGGTATTCCACTTCATTTTGCTGCAGTGGTTCACAATCATAAAAATCTATATTTCTTAATTTTTTCAAATAGTAAGAACGAAATTTTTTAGGCAACCAACTTAAAAATATTAACTGATAATGTGGCTCCACTAACATCCATCTATTTGGTACGGCTAAATACAAAATACCATCTGGTTTTAATACACGATTAATTTCATCTAAGTGTTGCTGTTGCTGTTGTTTTTCTCCAACATGTTCAATTACATGATTACTAATTACAATATCAAAAAAATTATCATCATAAGGCAACTTTGTATCGGACACTAGCTGAAAACTATAACCATTCACAAATTGCCTATTATCCGAAATATCCACAGCAAAAACTTCTTGCTGATAATGTTTAGCATAATAAAAAGCTATTTCTCCACTACCTGTACCAACTTCTAATAGCTTATGTTCAGATTTAATTTTCTTTTCAAGTTTAATAATACTCTCTATTTTTTTTGCTTTAGCCAAACGGTTTTCAAATACCACGTGTGGCTTTCTGCCAACATTAATGATCATTCTTATTCACCCTTATACATTAAAGCTGTAATTTGTTCAGAAATTAATCCGAGCAAAAACACCATGATACTGCCTGTATATAATAATGCACTCATGTTCGTAAAGCGTGCAAACTCTTGAAGTGTATAGATATACCATCCTGTAGCTATCAAAAAAAGTAATAACGCTATAGGAAGGAACAACTTTAATGGTGAATACAAAGTTCCAATTTTAAAAATAATTAAAAAAAATCGAATACTATCTTTAATTGGATGAATATGACTATTGCCTAATCGTTTAGCTGCATGAATTGGAACATAAGCAACTGAATAACCTGCTCTAAAAAAGGCCATTGTACTAGTTGTTGGATAAGAAAAACCATTGGGTAATAAATACAGAAACTCACGAAATTTTTCTACTCTTACTGCTCGAAAGCCTGATGTTAAATCCTCAACTGGATGCCCTGTCATATAACTAGCGAGCTGATTATAAAATTTATTCGCTACACCCCTCCCTACGCTTGCTTGTGACCCTTTCTGTCTCGCTCCCACTACAAGATCATATCCTTGTTCTATTTTTTCTAATAACAATACTATGTCGTTTGGATTATGTTGGCCATCCGCATCCATAAATACAATAACTTCACCTGTAGCAACTCTTGCTCCAGTTTTAATTGCTGCACCATTCCCTTTAGAATATGGATGAGAAACTACACATGCATCTGCATTTTTCGCAAGCAGAGCTGTTCTATCTGTTGAACCGTCATCAACAACAATGATTTCAGCATCTTGATAGAGTGTTCTAATTTTAGATACAGTTTCACTTATTGCTAATTCTTCATTTTTTGCCGGTAATACAATACTAATCAACACGAATATTCCCCATAGCTTCGTGATCTTTTTTCAAATCTAATATTAAATTTTTTCTTAATTGCACAATTTTTTCATCAAAGAATACTCTTGATCTATTTATTCCTGAATCCGGCTGCTTACGATATTCTGCTTCTGCAACATCCAGTAATTTTAAAGCTAACTGCCTATGACCATGATTCCCCAAATCTGCGACCATAGCCATTGATTTATTCATATCTGGATCTAATCGTATAGCCTGATCATAATATTTGTAGCCTAATTCTGGCTCTGCTAAAGCAACAGATAATAAGCCCTTCAGCACTAATATCATTGCTTCAAGATTTGGAACATTCTTATAGGGGGAATTAGGTTTTATTAATGCATCCAATACATTTAGCATTGGTTTAGCATACATAGCTGTGTTTTTCTCATTACCAATGATTATCACTGTAATATCACGTGCACGTATCAAAGCCTGGGGATCTGAACGATGTGTGGCAATATGCATTTGTAGTTCTGAAAAATCTTCTGTACTCGCTGTTCCTGCTTTAATTTTTTGTTGCAACATTTGAAAAGCAATTAATCCACTTTGTGGATGTTTTTTTAATGCTTGTACTAATAAATGATGGGCTTCACCATATTGTCCCCGATCTGATAAATATTGAGCCATAAAGACTTGGCCTCGTTCCGAATTCGGATTATTTTGTGCCCAAAAAAACTCTAATTTATCATTATCTGACCATAAAACAGACCTTTGCCATGTCATCCAAGCCAATAATGTTATGATTAATACACTAATAAGAACGACAACTTTAAGCTGTATTTTTTCAGTTAATGCACACAATCCCGCAGCTAATGGTAAAAACATGAAAATTGCCGCAATATAATTTCTGTGCTCAAAGTACAACTCTAATCCTAGAACTGTAGACTCCATCAAATGTGCAGCAAAAAAGAATAAAATAGCCAAAGCAATTAATGGATAACGGCTTCGTACAATAAAGCTGGCAATGAATAAACCCAGTAAAAATACTGCACTGAATAATGTAGAAACGGGTGAAAACCAACCACGAGAAACAATAAAACCGTCTTGTAACAAACCAGAACCTTCTATGCGCGGCATCCATAACCAACGTAGATAATCCGTGACTATACGACCTTCACTCCATAATCTTTCAACTTGATTAAATGAGCGATTTGGCCAAAGATCCTTTGAGAAATCGATATAGCGAATGAGTAATACAGCAATTGCAACTGATGGTAACCACAAGCATACAGCCCGCCATTGCCAAATCGGTTTTCCCATTCGTTGTGGATTACAAAACTCAATCACTAATATAAGTAAAGGCAGTAAAGCTCCATTTTCTTTACTAAAAGTTGCTAGTAAAGTACCCAAACCAACAGATACAGTCATCAACCCATAAGCCATCAGTGGCTTATACTCAATTAATGCTCGTCCTTTTAAATAGCCAATCATTGCAATCAGGCTAAATAACAAAGGCAATTGTGCCATTCGTTGAATGACATATAAGGTTGTGGATACAAATAAAGGATGTATTAACCAAAAACTCGTTGCTAGTACTGCAATCCATTCTATTTTTTGTTGAGCATAACCATAACTTTTTAATAATAGACGTATAACTATAAATAAAAATAGCCCACAAAGTAAATGAATATAGAGATTTACCCGTTTAAATGGCTCAGCATTTCCTAACCAACCTGCTTCTTCTGTCCAACTGTCTGCATGTACTAAAAAACTCGCTAAAGCAATCGGTCTTCCAGTTGGACCTGAACCTCCATTAGTGACAAATTTTTTTGCAGCATTCCAATCATGCGGATCGCCATAATGACTCATTTCAGCTAAGTTATAATAATCATCAAATAAAAAACCACCTTTTAAACCAGGTGAATAGATTTTAAATGTAAGAAGAGTAATAAGTATTAATATGCTAAAAGGTAAAAAACGACGATATTCCAATTGAATTTCCCTATATAAAAGAAATAAAAGAGGCTACTTAAGCCTCTTTTATATAATAGTTATTCTTCAATAATAGAATTATTGGTTTGCCTTAGGAACATATTTATCATTAATAGTAGTATCAGAACCAACTACTCGAACAAGTGAGCCATTAGTTCCCATGCTTAATTGTAGTTTTTTCCCGGCAATTAAATTCGATGTACCTGTAGTTCTATAAGTAATGCTGAATGTACATGGTGCATTACCAGTACTAATTACCATAGACTGAACATATTTACCACTAAATGTACCGCCGCCACAGTTACCATTTTGCAAGTTATCTGTTACATCAGTTTTCTTACCGCTTGCCATAGCAACACCTTCTGTTGCTTGCGAACGAGCAATGTAGTCTTGATAAGCAGGAATCGCGAAAGCAGCCAAAATACCGATAATCGCTACAACGATCATTAATTCAATAAGAGTAAAACCCTTTTGCATAGATTTCATAACATTCTCCACAAATGTTTTTGTTTATTTATAAGCTTTGTAAAGCTAAAGCAGCTTATTTTATATATAGCACTAAATGTGCCAAGACTGATTATAATAAAATTGACAGAAAAAACAGCACTTTAAAAAAATAAAATTGTTACAACGTAGTTTTAATGTTTTTTTTAGTAAAAAAGTGACATTTTATGTCACTAATCCACCTATTTTCTAACGCAAAATAATCGGCTCATTCCCCAATTCATTATTCTGCTCTTTCATAGAGTGTGTATAAAACCGGTTAAGCACTTCACCGATATTCATCACCCCTGTGATGACAGCCAACTTAAACTGTTCCTGAGCCAACTGAGCAACCATATTTTTACAGATTTCATCCCAGATTATTTGCTGAGTGGCGGTTTTTAACCCCCGATCAATCACAATTTCAACTTTTCTTTCACATAAATTGATGTAAAGCAGTACACCACTATTATATTCAGTATCCCACACCCCAAGTTCAGCAAACAGCTGGCGAGCACGCATGCGGGTATTTTGAAAATAAGCCTGATTTACAGGAAGATGACCTTCTATCACGACCTGGATTTCGCCCACATGATCATGCTCAGCCTCGGCGACCGCCTGAGCGATCGCTGCCTGATCCTGTTTGGAAAAATAGCGTTTGGTTGCAGGCATATATAAAAAATGCTTTAACCAGCGCTTAAAACTGGGTTGATTCACTTCTTCTGTTTTAGGTTGGGTGACAATCTCTGTCGTATCTGTTGTTGTTACCATGATCCTGATGCTCCTCCTCCACCAAAGCCGCCACCACCGCCACTAAATCCACCGCCACCGAAACCGCCTCCTCCTCTGCCCCCTCCACGACCGGCAGATGAAAGTACAAGCTGAAAAATGGTTTGTGCAATTGCAGTGATGAGTAAAAAGAAGATGCCTACTCCAATCAATACACTGGTAATTAAGCCAGCCCCATTGACCAGTCCAGCCACCGTACCTGCAACAGCTGCTGTAGAAGCACTGAGAGGCTTACCCACAATAAATGAACCAATAATCCCCGCAATTAAAATAAACAAGGCGGTACTCAAGGTTTTCTGTTTTGCTTGCTGTTCATGCAAGGCTTTTTCTTGCCGTTCTTTCAACTCCTGGGCTGCATTGGCTGCAACCTCAGGGTCCATATTTAAGATCCGTTCAATCTCTGCAAGTCCAGCGTCAATGCCTTGGGCATATTGGGCCTGTTTAAAATAAGGGGTGATTTGATTTCGAATGATTCGGCTTACCACAATATCAGGCAGCACGCCTTCCAGACCATAGCCGGTTAAAATCTGGATACGCCGATCATTCACCGCAATCGCCATGAGCAGACCATTATCCTGTTTTGCAGAGCCAAGTTGCCATTTTTCAGCCACCCGCATGGCAAAATCAAAAATATCTTCCTGACCGGTGGTCGGGACAATCACCACACCAATTTGCGCCTTACCCTGTTCATGCAGCTTGAGAATCCGTTGGCTGATCTCCTGCTTTTCACCCGCACTAAGTAAATTGGCCTGATCCACAACCGGCTCATTTAAAGTCGGCAGTCCACGAATAGACTCGCCTTCTGCCATATCATTGGCAATTTGCGGTTGTTTTACTTCTGGCTGTGCTGACGGCTGTTGCTGGGTTTGTTGTTGCTCCTGAATGATCTTCCCTGCAATGACGGCATCTTCATTATCCGTAGCTGCTGTCTCTGCACTTAAAGCGAATGAACTGGACAATATTGCACACCACAAAACCAGCAGTTGCAAAACAATCGCAAGAGAGCTTTTCTCTTCTGGAGCAGACATAAGCGCATCCTTTTCTATATAGCCACCCGATTAATCAAATGTTACCTTCGGCGCTGTTTGTGCACCCTGTTCAGCACTGAAATTCGGTTTTGGATTCATGCCAATCACTTTAGCCGTCATGACTTGCGGGAACTGGCGTGAATAGGCATTAAAGTCTTGAACCGAGGCAATATAACGGTTACGTGCCACTGCAATGCGGTTTTCAGTCCCTTCCAACTGTACTTGTAAATCACGGAACTGCTCATTCGCCTTCAAGTCCGGATAATTTTCAGATACCGCAATTAAACGCGACAATGCACTGGTCATCTGTGCCTGTGCTTCCTGATATTTCTGGAATAAAGCCGGATCTTCCAGCACTTGTTTATCCACTTTTAGTCCCGCAACATTGGCACGTGCCTGAGTGACTTCTGTTAAGACCTGTTCTTCATGTTTGGCATAACCTTTCACCACATTCACCAGATTGGGTACCAAATCTGCACGGCGTTGATACTGGTTCTGCACTTCAGCCCAGGAAGCCGTTACCGCCTCATCCTTCACCTGTAAAGTATTATAGCCACAGCCGGTTAAGCTTAGCGTGCTTGCCAGCACCACTGTCGCTGCGGTTTTTCTGATAAAATTCATTGTGCTATTCCTCTATTATTTATTTGTATTTGTTTAAATATTTTTATTGTAAACATATTTGGCTATAGTTTTGTTTAATTTATTTATTCAAGATAAATTTCAATTTTTCTTGAATAAAATTAAAAAAGCCCGATTATGCGTCGGGCTGAATCAGGCATCATTTCAATCAGCTATAAGCACCTGTTGATCGCTCCTTTTGAAATTCCGGATGAAGATATTCTGTCGCCAATCGCTGCTTCCACATATTGACGATCTCGCTATAGTCAATTTCAGAAGGATGAAAATCGGCTTTAAAATAGGATAGATATTCAGGCAACAGCTGTACGAACATTTTGCCGATTAAATACATCCCCAAAAGATTACCGGTCACTTTAGGGATACTTTTTTTCCTGTCCTGCCAAAATAACTGCGTGGCCGAATAGAAAGTCAAGCTGGCAAAGCCTGTGGTCACACTGCGCATAATCATACGTCGCACTTTATCATCGCCATACACATGTTGATACACATCAAAGGCGACAGCACGATGTTCAATTTCTTCAATGGCATGCCAGACCCAGAGTTTGATTGTATCTTCATCTGAAGTTGCCAAGATTTCAGGATGTCGCAAAATATATCCGCCCAGCAAAGCTGGTAAAATGCTCAAAGGCACAGGTAATTGCCAGCTGGATTTTAGGATGCAGCCCTTTGATATAACTATCTTTACGTGTAAGCCAAGCCTGAAAACGATCCAGATTATAATCATCCCGACGCCAGGCATCATTAAACGCTGTATGCGCTTTGGAATGCATGGCCTCCTGTCCAATAAAGGCAGCGATTTGGGCTTGAAGTTTTTCATCTTTTACGCGATCGAGAACATTACGCACGCTATGCACAAAAAACTGCTCCCCGATGGGAAATGTAGAAGATAATGCTGTCAGCAAATGTGACATGATGGGAGAATTGGCAAAATAATGCCTGCGAATGGCTTGCGGAGTAAATTGCGGTTTACGCACTGTAATTCCGACAGCCTTTGGACGATATTGATATGATTTTTCTGCCGTCACTTGAGTCATCTGAATATCTCTTCACTGAAATACAGACACTCAGTATGTGCAGGAATTGCTGCTTCATATATGGCATAAATGCTTGGCTCATTTGCAAAATCAGCCATTTTCCCAGCTCATTTACCCCTAAAATCCTTTATTTATCAGCAAGTACACAAAACTTATCATTTCAGGCAATACGTCATGACAATAAAAAACCCGCCTAAGCGGGTTTTTTATCAATGTTTAATAAGAGATTAAACATCCAGATAATCAAGGATACCTTCAGCCGCCTGACGACCTTCCCAGATTGCAGTCACCACCAGGTCAGAACCGCGCACCATATCGCCACCGGCAAAGATTTTCGGATTTGAAGTTTGGAATTTAAACTCTTGCTGTTCTGGCGCAACCACACGGCCCGAACCATCCAGATTAATTTTCACATCATTAAACCAGTCAGCAGGGCTGGTACGGAAACCGAATGCTAGAAGAACTGCGTCAGCAGGCAAGATTTCTTCAGAACCCGGTACAGGTTCAGGGCTACGACGACCACGGCTATCAGGCTCACCCAATTGTGTAGTCACAAATTTAACGCCTGTCACTTTACCGTTTTCACCGACAATTTCGATTGGCTGACGGTTAAACTGGAATTCCACACCTTCTTCGCGTGCATTTTTCACTTCACGGCGAGAACCCGGCATGTTTTCTTCATCACGGCGGTAGGCACAAATCACGGATTCAGCACCTTGACGGATAGAAGTACGGTTACAGTCCATCGCTGTATCACCACCACCCAGTACAATCACTTTTTGGCCTTCGACACTGATGTATTCAGCAGGATCTTTTTCCCAGCCTTGGCAACGGTTAACGTTGGCAATCAGGAAATCCAGCGCATCATAGACACCGTCCAGATCTTCACCAGCGAAACCGCCTTTCATGTACGTGTATGTGCCCATACCCATAAACACGGCATCGTAGTCTGCAAGCAGCTGATCAATCGTAACATCAGTACCAATTTCAGTATTTAAACGGAATTCAACGCCCATGCCGGTGAAAATTTCACGGCGACGTTTCATCACGTCTTTTTCCATCTTGAATTCAGGAATACCGAAAGTCAGCAAACCACCAATTTCAGGACGCTTGTCAAAGACAACCGGTTTAACACCGTTACGTACCAGAATATCGGCACAGCCCAGACCTGCAGGACCCGCACCAATGATGGCAACTTTTTTGTCTGTCCACTTCACGTGTGACATGTCTGGACGCCAGCCCAAGGCAAAAGCGGTATCATTAATGTATTTTTCAGCATTCCCGATGGTCACTGCACCAAAACCGTCGTTCAGGGTACACGCCCCTTCACACAAACGGTCTTGCGGACAAACACGACCACACACTTCCGGCAGGGTATTAGTTTGATGGCAAAGTTCTGCTGCCTGGAAAATGCGACCTTCAGCAATTAACTTTAACCAGTTGGGAATATAGTTATGTACCGGACATTTCCATTCACAATATGGGTTACCACAACCTAAACAGCGATGCGTCTGGTTTGCCGCAATTTCCGCTGTAAAAGGCTTATAAATTTCCACAAACTCTGCTTTGCGGACAGTTAGATCTTTTTTCTCTGGATCTTGGCGTGGGACATCCAGGAATTGAAAGTCATTGTTTAGGCGCTCTGCCATGTCTCTCTCCGTGGGGAGGCGTGGTCGGTTTATTTATCCGCCACACCTGCCTATCAATCTGCAGTAGTGGAATTATTGTGGATCAGCTTTGGTTGTTTTCAAAAGCGTTTGCAAATTAGCAGCTTTTGGTTTTACAAGCCAGAATTTACGGCTGTAAAAATCAAACTCATTGCGGATCTTGTACGCCCAAGCACTACCTGTCTCAGCAATATGCTCATCCAAGATGCGAAGCAAGAATTCTTGATGCTCTTCCATCGCCTCTGTAGAAATACGGTTTAATTCAATCAACTCATGGTTGTAATGGTCAACGAAGTCGTTATCTAGATCAAGTACATAAGCAAAACCACCGGTCATACCTGCACCGAAGTTATGGCCCACTTTACCCAGTACAGTCACAATACCGCCAGTCATATATTCACAGCAGTGATCGCCAGCACCTTCAATCACGGCAAATGCACCTGAGTTACGTACCGCGAAACGTTCACCGGCTGTACCTGCAGCAAACAGTTTACCGCCAGTCGCGCCATATAAGCAGGTATTACCAATGATTGCGGTTTCCTGAGTCTGGAACGGCGAACCTTTAGGTGGGAAGATAGACACGCGGCCACCCGCCATACCTTTACCCACATAATCGTTGGCATCACCTTCAAGTTTAATATGTAAACCGCCAGCGTTCCATACACCTAAAGACTGACCCGCAGTACCGGTTAAATTGACTTTAACAGGATGCGCTTCCATGCCGAGGTTGCCATAGCGGCGTGCAATTTCACCAGAAATACGTGCACCGATCGAACGGTCACAGTTACCAATCGTGAAGCTATATTCACCGCTGATTCCCGCTTCAATCGCTGGCAACATTTCTGCCACCATTTTCTCAGCCAGAATACCTTTGTCAAACGGCGCATTCCCTTCAACCTGGCAATATTGCGCCTTGCCTTCAGCTGCAGGATGTGACTCAAGCAATGCGCTCAAGTCCAGGTGCGCATGTTTTTCAGTTTCACCTGGCAACATTTCCAGCAGATCGGTACGGCCGATCAAGTCTTTCAGGCTTGCAACACCAAGCGCTGCCAACCATTCACGGGTTTCTTCCGCAATGAAGTGGAAGAAGTTGATCAGCATTTCAGGTTCACCAATGTAGTGTTCCTGACGTAAATGATCCTGTTGAGTTGCCACACCGGTTGCACAGTTGTTCAAGTGACAGATACGCAGGTATTTACAACCAAGCGCGATCATTGGGGTTGAACCAAAACCGAAGCTTTCTGCACCTAAAATTGCCGCTTTCACGACATCCAGACCTGTTTTCAAACCACCATCGGTTTGTACACGGACTTTACCACGCAGGTCATTCACGCGAAGGGCTTGATGCGCCTCGCTTAAACCCAATTCCCATGGCGAACCGGCATGGTGAATTGAAGATAATGGAGAAGCTGCTGTACCGCCGTCATAACCGGAAATGGTAATGAAATCGGCATAAGCTTTCGCAACACCTGCCGCAATGGTTCCCACACCCGGTTCAGATACCAGTTTCACAGACACCATCGCCTGAGGGTTGACCTGTTTCAAGTCAAAGATCAATTGTGACAAATCTTCAATTGAGTAGATGTCATGGTGCGGTGGAGGTGAAATCAGGGTCACACCTGGAACCGAGTAACGTAAACGTGCAATCAAGCCATTCACCTTACCACCCGGTAACTGACCGCCTTCACCCGGTTTTGCACCTTGCGCCACTTTAATCTGCAAGACTTCTGCCGAAGTCAGATACGCAGGGGTTACACCAAAACGGCCTGAGGCAATCTGTTTGATTTTCGAGTTACGGATAGTGCCATAACGTGCTGGATCTTCACCGCCCTCACCCGAGTTAGAACGACCACCAATGGTATTCATGGCAATCGCAATCGCTTCATGCGCTTCAGGAGACAATGCACCCAAAGACATTCCGGCAGAGTCGAAACGCGGCAGAATGTCTTCTACAGATTCCACCTGATCCAGTGGAATTGAATTATCTGTTTTCAGTTTCAACAAGTCACGAATGGTTGCAACCGGACGTTTGTTCACCAATTCAGCATATTCTTTAAAGTCAGCGTATTCACCTGAACGAACCGATTTATGCAGGGCATTAATCACATCCGGGTTAAAGGCATGATATTCCTTGTCGAATACGAATTTCAGCATGCCACCCTGATCGATTGGCTTACGTGATTTCCACGCAATATCAGCCAGTTTCTTCAGGTCATTTTCAAGGTCGGCAAAAGTAGCACCCTTAATACGGCTTGGTACACCTGTGAAGCATTTATTAACCACTTCGTCAGATAGACCAACAGCTTCGAACAACTGGCCACCACGGTAAGAGGCAACTGTTGAAATACCCATTTTAGACAGGACTTTCAACAAGCCTTTCTCAATCCCTTTACGGAAGTTCGCCTGTGCATGAATCGGATCACCCAACAATTCGCCTTTGGCAATCAGGTCATTGATGACGTCATAAGCCAGGTAAGGATAGATTGCAGTAGCACCAAAGCCCAAGATCACTGCAAATTGATGCGGATCACGCGCCAGACCGGTTTCAACGATAATGTTGGCATCGGTACGTAGACCGACATTGATCAGGTGGTGATGCACCGCACCTGTTGCCATAAGCGCATTGGCTGGCAAGAAACCTTGACGGATTTTCTTGTCGGAAAGTACCAGTAAGGTTTTGCCGTCACGAATCGCTTGAGCAGACTCTTCACAAATACGTGCAATTGCCGATTCCAGACCTTCATTTTCTGCATAGTTCAGGTCGATGTCAGCAATTTCATAACCTTTACGACCCAGGGTACGAATCTGATGCATTTTCGAATTTGAAAGCACTGGGCTGGAAATGATCAGACGGTCTGCATGTTCAGGACTCTGTTCAAATACGTTTTGCTCGCGACCCAAGCAAGTCTCTAAAGACATGACGATCGATTCACGCAATGGATCGATTGGCGGATTGGTGACCTGAGCAAACTGTTGACGGAAGTAATCTGATACATGGCGTACCTGACGAGACAATACCGCCATTGGCGTATCATCACCCATTGAACCTACAGCTTCCTGACCGCTTTCTGCGATTGGACGAAGCAACTGGTCTCGCTCTTCAAAAGTCACCATGAACATTTTTTGTGAGGCTTTTAGCTCATCGCCTTTCAAGCCCTGATCACATAAATATTCTTCAAGCTCTGGGCTACCTTGAACACGCACAGAGTTTTCACGTAACCATTCACGGTAAGGACGCATTTTTTTCAAATGGTTGCTGACATCTTTGGTGTCCAGCATTTTGCCGGTTAAGGTATCAATCACCAAAATCTGACCTGGGCCTACACGTCCCTTAGAAATGACATCTTCAGGCTCATAACCCCAAACACCAATTTCTGATGCCAGCGTGATATAACCATTTTTAGTGATGACCCAACGTGCAGGACGCAAGCCATTACGATCCAGCATACAGATGGCATGACGACCATCTTGAATCACCAGACCTGCCGGACCATCCCAAGCTTCCATATGCTTAGAGTTGAACTCATAGAATGCACGCAGGTCAGCATCTAAAGTTTCAACGTTTTGCCAAGCCGGTGGAACCAGCATACGCAGTGCGCGGAACAAGTCCATACCGCCACCGACAAGAATCTCAAGCATGTTATCCAGGCTTGAAGAGTCTGAACCGGTACGGTTCACAATCGGGTTAAGATCGGTTAAACCTGGCAATAACGGGTTTTCGAATTTTGGCGTACGCGCCATGGCCCAGTTACGGTTTGCAGTAATGGTGTTGATTTCACCATTATGCGCCAGGTAACGGAACGGCTGCGCCAATGGCCAACGCGGCAAGGTATTGGTAGAGAAACGTTGATGGAACACCACAATATGAGATTCCAGGCGTTCATCTGCCAAATCGGTATAGAAGTCAGCAATCGCTGCAGGCATCATCAGGCCTTTATAGCTGATCACTGTAGAACACAAAGTCGTTACATAGAACGATGGATCATTGCTTAACTGCTGTTCTGCACGACGACGTGCCAGGAACAATTTACGGTTAAACTCAACCTCAGTCACACCCATCGGGCAATTGACAATAATCTGTTCAAATGCAGGCAAAGACTGCATTGCAATTTCGCCAAGCGCATCATTATTGGTCGGAACAACACGCCAAGCGAGAACTTTAAGACCTTCCGATTCAATTTCTTTGGCCAGTACTTTTTTAGAATGTGCAGCAATTGCCGGGTCTACATTTAAAAATACGGTACCGACAGCAAAAATTTCACTTAAAGTGATATCACTGAGTTTTTTGGCTTCTTCACGGAAGAATTTTTTCGGCATTGCCAAAAGCAGACCACAACCATCCCCTGTCTTACCATCTGCGGCAATACCACCACGGTGTGTCATGCAGCTAAGGCTGTGCATAGCGGTCTTGACGAGATCATGGCTTGCATCACCCTGCATATGGGCGATTAAACCGAAACCACAGTTATCTTTAAACTCATCCGGTTGGTATAAACCTTGAGCGGGAGCTACAGTATTAGGCGATGGCATGTGCATAGCGTACCCTTCTTTCAACATGGCCCATAAAGCGGGCATCTAACAATCAAATATCTTCTTTGCGATTTAGTCCAATTCACTCACATCAAGATCAATGTTGAGCAAAACTTCTTCATCCTGTCTAAGATAGTCTGATTTTAATCTTTGTACATGGATGAATTGCAAAAAATGTTTTGCTTCTTTTACGCACTCTTTTAAAGCAGGTAAATTTGACAATTTCGCACACTCATTGAATCTTTTCGCGCCAAAACAGGGACATTAACTCAATTCATGCACCAATAAAGCAAAAAATATGCCAATTTAAAAATTAGAGTGCTAAATGTTTTAAATATAGAAATATTAAAATTTCATTAACTTTAGAGTAATTTTCAAGAAACATATTTCGCACTATATCTGTGCATATAAATAATTTTATAACTCAAATTGCTCTATTTTAGAACTATATTTTCAATTAAATGGGTCATTAATTTCTTGTTCGGGAATTCTGTTTCCGCTTTGTTTCGGTGCAGCATCAACACCTGAATGGGATTGCTGGACATCTACAACATTGCCTTGTTCATCACGCCGGGTTACTGTGGTTGTCGTGGTTGCATTTGCAGGATCGGTCTCCGCTACACTTGGCTTAGACTTTGGCAAAGCCAACATGCTTTCATCCACTTTTGGCAAGGGTACGGATCTGAGATTCACCGCATACAGCTTATTGTTGGTGCCCATTTCATCCGCGCCCATGTCATTCACTAAAGAAACGTAATTTTCAATATCTTGCACTTTAGGCTGAACAGTCTTGGGCAATGGCAGCGGTAATTGTTCTAGCACACGTTGTGCTTCATCTTGATTTCGATATACACCATAAAGAAGTACATATTGTTCAATCTGATTCTCACCACTCAGGCGTATATAAAAAAAGTTCTTGCGATCAGATTGTTTTTTTAAAAAACTGCGGATCACGTCATCTTTAGTTGTCCGGAATAATTCGATGGTGCTTGCATTTTTATTATCATTAATAAATTTGCTGCCACGAAATTCCGGCTCATAACTTCCCGTAGTCACCACCCGTGTGGTCATTTCCAAAGGACGCACCTCTTCCTGAAGTGCACCTAACAGGCTGGTTGCAGCCACCTTTTCCGGTTGAATTTGTAACTCAGATGCAGTTTCAGCAGACTTTTCCACCTCAACCAAAGCATCACTGTCAGTCATCGCCCAAAAAACAAGTGCTGCAAACAGACACACCAATCCACACACTAGCCAAATATAGTTTTGAATGCGTTGCCATTGTGTACGGAGGGTTGCCATGACTTATGCCTTTTCTTGATTCGCTAAAATCGCCTGTTTCATCAATTCCACATCAAATTCTTTGCTAATCACGGCCTGTCCGAGCGATTTCATCAGGACCAGACGCAACTGCCCATTCAGCACTTTTTTATCATGCGCCATATAGGCAAGGAACTCTTGCAGTGGAATAGCTGGGCATTTTACTGGCAAATGAGCCCGTTGAATGATTTTTTTTGTACGTTCCAGATCTTCGGGTGAAATCCAGCCCATCCGTTGTGACAAATCAGCCGCCATCACCATACCGGTGGCCACAGCTTCGCCATGCAGCCAAACCCCATAACCCAGGTAGGATTCAATCGCATGACCAAAAGTATGACCCAAATTCAGCAAGGCACGCTCGCCCTGTTCTTTTTCATCATTGGCAACAATGCGTGCTTTATGGGCACAGGAACGATACACGGCTTCGGCGAGTAGATCTGAATCTCGCGCAACAAGACCTTCCATGTTTTGCTCAAGCCAGACCAGAAAATCCTGATCGCCCAACAGGGCATATTTGATCACTTCTGCCAGACCTGCAGATAACTCACGGTCTGGTAAAGTCGAAAGCTGTGACATATCTGCAAGCACCACTTGCGGTTGCTGAAAAGCCCCAATCATGTTTTTACCGAGTGGATGATTGATCCCGGTTTTTCCGCCCACGCTGGAATCCACTTGCGACAGAAGCGTCGTCGGCACCTGAATAAAATAAACGCCGCGCTGGAAACAGGCAGATGCAAAACCGGCCATATCTCCAATCACCCCACCACCCAATGCCAGTACCGTAGCATCACGATTAAATCCGGCTTGCAATAAAGCATCAAAAATCAGGTTCAAGTGTTCAATATTTTTATATTGTTCACCATCAGGCAAAATACATGTTGCGACAGTTTTTCCCAAATGCTCGATTGCCGTCACGTAATGTTCCAGATACAAAGGCGCAACCGTAGTATTGGTAACCACCATGACCTGTTTTCCGTGAATATACGGCTCAAGCAATGATTGAGGATCTAAATCACTGCCAATAAAAATAGGATAGCGGCGATCACCGAGTTCAACATGTAAAGTTTGCATGAAATTAAAACCGTTAATTAGACTAGCTTTGTTTCTTGAGAAACAATCATATGTAAGATTTTTTGCGCTAAATCCCGAGCAGCACCCTGATTTGTTTCAATAATATAATCTGCAATTTCACGATATAAAGGATCACGAACTGCCAATAAATCACGTAACTTTTGTTCAGGATTTTCAACTTGCAGTAAAGGACGGTTTTTATCCCGATAAGTGCGCTGTAATTGAATTTCGACAGGAGTATAGAGGTAAACAACGATTCCGCGCTGTTTTAAGAATTCGCGATTAGGCAACTGGGTTACTGCCCCACCACCGGTTGCAACAACCAGGTGTGAACGGGCAGTGAGCTCATCAATCACCATTGTTTCACGGTTACGAAATCCCTTTTCACCTTCTTTTTCAAAAATCCAAGGAATTGTCGCACCTGTTTTACGCTCAATTTCCTGATCGCTATCAAGAAACTCTCGTCCCAACAGTTCCGCTAAATGACGACCAACAGTTGTTTTCCCAGCCCCCATTGGCCCTACCAAATAGACATTTGGCAGGGTTTCAAACTCATTGCTTGGCAAGGAGTCACCTATTTATTTTGTTAAATTCAAAATATATTAATGATTTCTTGAAACACTGTCATTAACAATTCGCGGTGTAACAAAAATCAATAGCTCTCGCTTATTGTCCGACTTCAAATCTTTACGGAACAAACGGCCTACGTAAGGAATATCACCCAAGAATGGTACTTTGGTTTGGGCATTACGTGTTTCTTGCTCAAAAATACCACCAAGTACCACAGTTTCTCCATTATTAACCAAAACATTGGTATTAATTTGATTTTTATTAATCGTCAATTGACCGGTAGGTGTTGGGTTTCCTGGAGTATCGCTAGTAATGTTGAGTAGCATTTGAACTTTACCGTCAGGCGTAATACTTGGTGTTACATCTAAGCTCAGTACAGCATCAATAAATTCAGTGGTTGAAACTGCATTTGTACCACCACCTTCCGATGATTGATATGGAATCTGTGTACCAGATGAAACTTTAGCCACCTGCTTGTCTGCAGTTAGGACTTTAGGAGTAGAAATCACTTCCCCATAACCATCCGCTTGCAACGCTGAGAGTTCCAAATCCAGCATAAAATCAGACAAACTGATCAAGCCAAAAGCAATACGACTTGCACCTTGACTTGTTACCCCTAAATCCACATTTAAGTTCTGTGGACGTTGAATCGTATATTTACCGTCATCACTAGGTGTTTTTAAATCCCATAAAGTCGTATCACTACCGCCGACCAACAAATCATTATTTTGATTAATGCCTTGCGACAATATACCCCACTTTACACCCATTTCTTTACTAAACTCTGTGGAAGCACGAACAATACGAGCTTCAACCATTACTTGCTTAACAGGAATATCGAGCAGATCCACCATTTTGCGAACTTTATCAATATTTTGCGCAGTATCGTTAATGATCAGCGTATTGGTACGAGTATCAACCGATATCGTTCCACGTGAGCTTAATAAACTTTCACTAGAATTATTATTACCACTACTATTACCAGAATTACCGTTATTCGAAGATTTTGTCTGGGTAATCAGTTTTTCAATATCAGCAACCTTCGCATAGCTGAGTTGCATATACTCAGTCTGTATTGGCGCCAATTTCACACTTTGCGCCAATGCTTTGGCTTCTTCCTCTTCCGCCTTAATCAGTTCTGATACCGGCGCAATCCAGATTACATTTCCATTACGGCGCTTATCCAGATTTTTGGTTTTTAAAATGATATCAAGAGCCTGATCCCATGGAACATCTTTTAAACGCAGGGTAATATTGCCTTGAACACTATCTGCAGTCACCATATTAATACCGGTGAAATCTGCCAGTAATTGCAATACACGACGTACTTCAATGTCCTGGAAATCTAGTGAAATCTTTTTACCTGTATAAGCATTTGCCGCCTTAGGTTTTAATGGATTTTTATCTTCAGGTCGTTTTAAGCTGATGGTCAGTTTGTTATCCGTCTGATAAGCCATATATTCATAGCTGCCAGAAGTCTGAATCGTGATCACGCCATTGCCACCGTCATTTGTAGCATCGACCGTAGATACGGGGGTTGCGAAATCATTCACATTTAAACGACGCGCCAAGTGTGCTGGAACTTTATTGCCTAAAGTTCGCACCACCACTTTACTGCCTTGTTGTTGTACATCTACCGGAGTATTGCTTCCCAATAAGTCTACAACAATCTGACCTTCACCCTGACTGCCGCGCTGGAAACCAATATTGGAAATACCTTGTGCAGTTTTCTGGGTAACCACTTGCTGAGAGGCAAATGCATTTGCAGCAGCAGAATTGATTTTTAAAATAAAAGTATTGCCTTCAACACGCGTGGTAAAAGCACCTGCATCAGCCAAATTCACAGTTAAACGTGAACGTTGAGCATCAGAACTCACATCGACGGAAGTGGCTTCTTTCGTTGCGACAGGAATACTATTTTGTTTTAAATTTTGTTGTGCTTTATCAAAATCAAGAATTAAGCGTGATGGCTGCTCTAGCTGGTAAGCCTGCGGTTGTGGTGGCAAACCATTGAACATGACACGGATTTCTGTACCTTGGCCTGCAATCTGCATTGGCACAATATTGGTCATACTCACTTGTGCATTTGCAACCTGCATGATCGCAATCGCAACAGCACCCATAGAAAATTGACGAAACAAATGGTTCATTGTATTGCCATCCCCAAATATAAAATCTTTAAAACTATTATTCATTTTTATTCCTTTTAAACTTAAGGCGCTGGTCCAAGTAATACTAGACTTCTTGGACGTTCTACGTATCCTTCTCGCCCATCTGGAACAATTTCCACGAGATCAATCTGTGTAGGCGTAATATTGATCACACGACCATGATTCATACCCATATAACTGCCGCGCTGTATCCGCTCAATTTCACCATCCGGGGTCTGAATCAACGCCAGGATCTGCCCAGACTGGTTACGCATACTTCCCTTCATATTCAACGATTCAATTGCATAACTTTCTAAAGGTTGCAATTGACGGGATAAATTAGGATAAACACGTTTTCCTGACATAATTTTCAATTCGGCAGCCAGTGAACTCGGTAAAAAAGGACTTTTAAGCTGGTGTGCCGCATAGTCGAATGTCGGTACAGGTGGAAAAACCGGTGCAGGTTCAATCGGTAATGGAGGTTGATTGCGAATATTGGCCATTTGCTCATTCACGGCATCAATACGCGAATCACAACCGACCAGCAGCACACCCAGCATCAGACTTAGAGAGATTTTTTGCATTTTCATTACTGTGTCCCTCCAGCCGCAGCAGTTGAGTTAGTCCCTGCAGCCTGCGTTTCTGTCGCTTGAGCATCAGCAGCACCAATATAACGATATGTTTTTGCTTTAACGTTATAATTCACTTGAGGAATATCAGATTTTTTCTCTTTATTTTCTGACGCCGTAATTTCAAAATCATGCAAAGTCACAATACGTGGCAGTGCAGCAATTCCACTCACAAAAGAACCAAAAGCATGATAGTCACCGGTTGCTTCAATCGCAATTGGCTGTTCAATAAAGAACTCTTGTTTTATCTCATTTTCTAAACGGATATTTTTGAATTTCAAGCCAGAATTTACACCAGTAACGTTGATATCCTCTACCAGTCCTGGAATTTCAGTTTCTTTAGGCAGTTGCTCCAATTGCTGGTTAAAATTCGCTTCCATTTCCTGTAACTGCGCTTGCAATAACTGCAAATTACGAAGCTTGGAATCTTTTTCACGAAATTCATTGAGCAGGTTTTGCTCTTGAGCAGCAGCATTGGAAATATCTTCCAATTTACTTTTAATTGTTAAAAAATAACCAAGAACGCCTATTGCCAGCACAATCGCAATCCAGCAGGTGATTTTGACGGAGAACGGCCAACTGCCATAATTATTTGGATCTAAAGTATTGAACTGCTGAAGGAACTTATCCAGCGTCATTTTCTTTTTAGGAACCACAGCTTCATTTGGATTTAATTCATCAAGTTCATCGAGACTCATTGGGCTGCCTCCACGGTTGAATTCGCTGTATTGGATTGTGCTTGTTGTTGTGCTTCTGGTGCAGCAGGCTGGGCGATTTCATCCAAGTCAGCAGTCACCACAAATGAACCATAACCTTCTTCAATACGCGGAATCACTGAACTTGGTGCTTTATCTTTTTGTTCTTCAACCGCTAAAAAAGAATTCATAAAAGCGTTGCGATACCAGGCAGATGCCTCCAAATTACGCAAAAACTCTGCAACGGTATTTGGACTTTCAGCTCTGCCTTCAATGGTGAATTTGTCGCCAGTACGCACAAATTTGGTAATATACAAATTACCTGGCGTAACCCGTACCAGTTCATCAATCAGACGTACTGCAATCGGACGTTGCCCTTGCAGACCCTGAATCAGCTTCATGCGCTCAACAATGGCATTGCGCTGCGCTTCCAAACCTTCTAAAGATTTTAATTGCACATCAAGATTCTGGTTGGTACTGGTAATCAGCTGATTGGCCTGTTCCTGGTCTTCAAGTTTATGATCATAATAAAACCATGATGATGTAACCGCCAAAGCACCAATGAATGCCGCCCCAATACAAATGGCGATAAATTCTTTTTTTCGTTTTTCTCTTAGCTCATCACGCCAAGGAAGTAAGTTAATTCTTGCCATTAATCAAAACTCCTCAATGCCAAACCACATGCCACCATGAGCGAGGAAGCATCGTTCTCTATTTTTTTAATATCGATTTTTGGAGAAAACCCCATTTGTAAAAATGGGTTGGCAATCGTGACGCGATAACCCAGTTTTTGTTGTAGTAATTTCGCGAGCCCTGGAATATTGGCATTTCCCCCAGCCAATAAAATGTGGTCAATCTCATTAAACTGTGAAGATGAGAAGAAGAACTGCAACGATCTTGCCGCTTGTTGAACTACAGCTTCCAAGAAAGGCTCTAAGACTTCAACATCATAGTCATCCGGTAATGAACGGGTTTTCTTGGCACGGCCCGCTTCTTCAAAAGACAGACCATAACGATTTTGAATTTCCTGAGTCAGCTGTTTACCCCCAAACACCTGCTCTCGTGTATAAATCACTTTATTATTTTGCATGACAGATAAGGTTGTCATGGTATGACCAATATCTAAAATACCGACCGTATTCACACCCATAGGCAAAGTATCGGAAAATACTTTATAGGCATTTTCTATCGCAAAACTTTCAACATCGGCAATTTTTGGGGTCAGGTTAGCCAGCTCCAGTACTTCAGCACGGGCTTCGACATTTTCAAGACGCGTTGCAACCAGCAGTACATTCACCCGGTTCGGATTGGCTAAACGATCCGGCAATACTTCAAAATCCAGGCTGGCTTCATCCAGAGGAAACGGAATATATTGCTCTGCATCCATACGGATCTGGACTTCACGTTCGTCATCCGTCATATCCGCATCCATTTCAATGGTTTTAGTAATCACCAGTGAAGTTGGAATTGCAAGGGATGCAGCTGTGGATTGGGTATTGGCAAGATTGAGTGCCCGCTCTAGCGCATCACCCACTGCCTCCGGATTTAAAATATTTTTTTCAACAACACTACCTTCAGGTAAAGGCACCAGCGCATAGCTTTCAACCCAATACCTATTACCGCCCTTAACAGAAAGTTCCAACAATTTAACAGAAGTAGAACTAATATCTACTCCTACTAACCCCTTATTCGGCTTACGATATAACCTGAGCACAATATAATTCCTATTATTTTTTTATCCCCAATAAAAGTAACCTACTAATCAGTGATGGTCCATAATTTTATACAGATACAATAACTCATCTAACAATCTGTATGTGTAAAGGCTATACTGACCGCCAATTAGTTTGCCATTAGCTCTTATTAAAACTTACTTGTTATGAAAAAGCTATCACGTTCGGGCCATGTTCATCCATTTTTTTTGATCATAATTATAGTTTTGGTCTCAATTCCTATGGGATTTTATGGCATGTATCTCTATATTGCCCCATCCCTACCTAAAATGACTACCTTAAAAAAGGCACCGTTATTAAAACCTTTACAAGTATATAGTGCTGATAATGAGCTGATTGCCGAGTATGGCGGGAAATTATCCGTTCCAGTGGAATACAAACAGATTCCCAAACCTTTTATCTCTGCCTTTCTTGCGGCAGAAGATTCATCCTTCTTTGAACATAGCGGCATTAGTTTTAAAGGTTTAGGCCGCGCGGTGAGTGAAACCATCACCGGTTCAAACGTGCAAACCGGTGGGTCCACCATTACCATGCAGGTGGCAAAAAACTATTATTTAACGCCTGAACGTACGCTAAAACGCAAACTGACTGAAATTTTCCTGGCACGTAAAATTGAACAGAACCTGACCAAGGAAGAAATTCTCACCTTATATGTGAATAAAATCTTCTTGGGTAAGAATGCTTACGGGATTGCTGCAGCTGCAAAAATTTACTACAACAAAAATCTGGATCAGCTCAGTATTGCTCAAATGGCCATGATTGCCGGCCTGCCCAAGGCACCTTCAAAATACAATCCTGTGGTCAACCCTACCCGTGCCTTAGAACGCCGCAACTGGATTCTGGGTCGCATGCTGCAGTTGGGTTACATCAATCAGGCGCAGTATAAGCAGGCCATTGCTGAACCAGTTAACCTCGATATGCCAGACCGTGGCATCAATAATAAATACCCCTATGTCGGCGAAATGGTCCGTTCAGAATTGGTGGAAAAGTTTGGTGAACAAGCAATTGATTCTGGCTATAAAGTCTATACCACGATCAATAGCCAACGTCAGGCCTTCGCAGAACAGTCCGTACAGGAAGGCCTGGAAGCCTATGACCGCCGACATGGCTGGAGAGGTGCTGAAGCACATGACAAACCACTGAGCGATTTCACCCCTTATGCAAATACCTATCCTGCCAAGGTGATTAAAGTTGAGAAAAACATTTTTGAAGCCTTAATGCAGGATGGCTCTACCGTGACTGTACCCTGGTCAGGCATGTCCTGGGCATCTCCTTACAGAAATGCCAACAGCGTTGGCCCTGCTCCACGCACTGCTTCACAAATCGTGAAAGTAAACGATATTATCCGATTACGCCCGAACGACAATAAAACCTCTTGGGCACTGGTACAGATTCCTAAAGTTCAAGGCCAGCTGATTGCATTAAACCCCAACAATGGCGCAATTGAAGCGATTGTCGGCGGATATAATTTTTATCAGTCCAAATTTAACCGTGCCTTACAAGGCTGGCGTCAACCGGGTTCTACCATCAAACCCTTTGTCTATGCCTTGGCACTTGAGCGCGGCATGACCCCCTACAGCATGGTCAATGACAGCCCGATCACGATTGGCAAATGGTCACCGAAAAATTCCGATGGCCGTTATCTGGGCATGATTCCTTTACGTCGTGCCTTGTATTTATCACGAAATACGGTATCGGTTCGCCTGCTGCAAACGGTAGGCATTGAACGTACCCGGCAATTACTGATGGATTTCGGTTTGCATGAAAATCAGATCCCGCGAAATTACACCATTGCCTTAGGTACACCTCAAGTTCTTCCGATCCAGATGGCGACAGGCTATGCTACTTTCGCCAATGGCGGTTACCGCATTCAGCCGCATTTTATTGACCGTATTGAAGATGCTTATGGCAAAGTGATTTACCAAAGTAATCCGGACTATGCCTGCATTTCCTGCATCAACCAAAATGATGAAGAAACGGTATCTGCAGAACCACTTACCCCGGATGATGAAGTGATTCACGTCACCAATCAGATGCTGCCAGAGGAAAAAGAACTGGCTCAGCTTGAACTGGATGAAGCAAAAAGCCAGTACCGCCAGGCACAACGTGTCTTAAAATCAAGCTCTGCTTATGACATGGCCAATATTTTACGTGATGTGATTCAACATGGTACCGGACGTGCCGCACTCAGAATTGGCCGTGATGATATTGGCGGTAAAACCGGGACCACCAATGATGCTAAGGATGCCTGGTTTGCAGGCTTTAATGGCAAACTGGTGACGGTTGCCTGGGTCGGTTTTGACCAACCGACCACGCTGGGTCGGCGTGAATATGGTGGTGTTGCCGCACTGCCAATCTGGACCAACTTTATGGGCAACGCCTTAAAAGGTACGCCGGCAGCCTGGGTACGTCTAGACAAAAATGCCAAAGCCCCGGCCAATCGTAACCAGACGATTACTGTAGGCGAACCAGTCCAGACAGATCGCTCCTCTCCGCCTTTGGCTCGTCCATTGTATCGTCCGGCACCCGTGGCTCCAGTGCGGGCACCGGAACGCGACTTTGACGATCTTCCGGGAGAAGAAATTCTGGTTCCGGAAAATGCCAACCCGCCAGATATGCAAAAACAAAACAACAAGCCGGATGCCCTGGATAATCTGATTGATGTATTTGAATAACACAATAAAAAGTCCTCAATTGAGGGCTTTTTGTTGCACTTACTTTTAAGCTTTCTTCTTAAATAGATAAATCTGGAATTGGGCTTTTAACTCAAACTGGTCTTTCTGTTCCAGAGCCTGACGACGTTCTGGCTTGGCTTTATAGGCATAAGGCGTCATGGCAATCAGATGCTTTAAATCAGCCTGTTGCAAGGTAAATGGCGCATCCACCACTCTCTCTTCTACCAGTTCAAAAGCATCTTCCAGCTGGGCGACAAATTTATACGGTTCATGCGGATTCACCTCTTCAAAAAGTGCCTCACGCATGGCATATAAATGCTCTGTTGCAGGCGTGACCACCATCAAATAGGCATGCGGTTTCAGTACCCGTAATATTTCCTGTTTGGGAATCGGACTAAACAGACTGGTGCACAAATCAATTGACGCATCCAGTACCGGCAAGGTGGCTCCGGTTCCTACCACCCAGGTCATATTTTTATTCAGCTTAGCTGCGACCTGTACTGCATTTTTTGCAATATCCACGCCGACACATTGCAGCACTTCCGCCTGCATGGCATTGGTGTAATAGCCTTCGCCACAGCCAATATCCAGCAAATTTTCAACGCGCAATTCACGAATTTTTTCAACCACTGCATGCTGCAAAGGCGCATAAAAACCGCCACTTAAAAATGCACGGCGCGCCTGTACCGATTCAGGCGTATCGCCCGGATTCTTGCTGTGCTTGTGTTGTACTACATGCAGGTTTACATAGCCTTGTTTGGCCACGTCATAACTGTGGTTATTGACACAGTGCCATGTTTTTCCGGTCAGTTGCAATGCTTCATGACAGACAGGACACATCAGCAGATTCATATTTTTCTCCAGTACCTGAAATCAGGCGATAAAAAAAGCCGGCAGATGTGGGAGCAAATGCCGGCTTTTTTCGAATATTTGCTTAACGCAATTTTAAGGTCATTAAGCCTAAAACTACCAGCATAATCGTAATAATCCAGAAACGAATCACCACCTGGGTTTCACGCCAGCCTTTTTTCTCGTAATGATGATGTAGCGGCGCCATGAGGAAGACACGCTTGTTACGCATACGCAGGGAACCAATTTGCAGGAACACTGAAATGGCTTCTACCACAAATACCCCGCCCATAATCGCAAAGACGATTTCCTGACGAACCATCACTGCAATGGTACCCAGCATTGCGCCTAAGGATAAAGCCCCGACATCGCCCATGAATACTTGTGCGGGATGCGCGTTATACCAAAGAAAGGCCAAACCGGCACCAATCATCGCGGCACAGATCACCACCAGTTCAGAGGAATATTTGACATAAGGAATATGCAGATAATTGGCAAAACGGACATCTCCGGCCAGATAGGCAAATACGCCCAAACCTGCAGCAACCAGCACAATCGGCATGATCGCCAGACCATCCAGACCATCGGTCAGGTTCACCGCATTGGATGCCCCGTTAATCACCAGATAGGTAAAGATAATAAAACCAATCCCTAAAGGAATAGCGGATAACGGAATGGTCAGGTTTTTAAAGAAGGGAATCAACAGGTCCAGCATATTGCTGGTGTGCACAGGATTGGCCTGCTGGGTAGCAATCACATACAGGGCAATACCGGCACCCAAAGAAGCAACCGAAGTCCAGAAGAATTTTTTCCGTGCAGGCAGACCGGCATTGTCTTTATAGCGTACCTTGATCCAGTCATCCGCCCAACCGACGGCACCAAAAATCACCATCACGCCCAATACAATCCAGACATAAGGATTGGATAAATCGGCCCACAACAGGGTGGAAATACCAATCGACAACAGGACCAGAATCCCACCCATGGTCGGGGTTCCCATTTTTTTGGCATGATTTTCAGGAGCAAAAGAACTCACTGCCTGTCCGTATTTTAAAGCCTGGAGCTTACGGATCATCACCGGACCCAAAACCAGTCCAATGGTCAATGCGGTTAAAACACTGAGCAGCGCACGTAATGTTAAATAACGGATCACGCCGAACGAGCTATGATAGCCGGCCAGGTGTTCAAATAACCATAACAGCATTAAAGTTTCTCCATCAAATCAGCCATCAATGTTTCCATGTGGGTATAGCGAGAACCTTTAAACAGGAAACTCATGGATTGAGGTTGATGTGTTTCAATTAAACCAAGTAAAAAAGGAAGGGCTTGTGCCTGGGTCAGGAAGGCCTGCAGTTTTTTGCCATACTGGGTGCTGCGTGCCCCTTCTTGGGTAGCCGGAGCGAATTCCCCCACAGCAACCACAAAATGAACTCCCGGTACCGAAACCAGATCACGGCCCAGCATATAGTGTTGCTGTGCAGCACTTGCACCCAATTCGCCAATATCGCCAATCACCATCACTTTGACACCTTCCTGCTGTGCCAGCACTTCGGCTGCAGCGCGCATGGACGTCGGATTGGCATTGTAAGTATCGTCAATAAACAGATGTTTCGCGGTATGAATGAAGTTCAGACGGCCTTTGGCACCTTTCGCCTGCTCCAGACCTGTCACAATATCATCCAGCGCAACACCGATCGCGAGCGCAAAAGCAGCTGCCGCCGTGGCATTCTGCACATTGTGTTCACCGGCAAATGGCAGGTTGATCTGACGCACACCTTGAGGGGTATTTAAAGTAAAGCGGGAAGATTGGGCATGCAACTCGATATCTGTGGCAAAAACATCTCCCCCCTGTCCGAAACTCAAGACTTTTTCAGTCTGTACGGCCTGACGGATGGCTTCGGCAAAATCATCGGCAGCGGGAACAATCGAAGTACCTGTGGAGGCAATGTGCGCATAAATTTCCGATTTTGCCCGGCAGATGCCCTCACGCCCGCCAAACTCACCCAAATGTGCCGTACCGATGTTGATAATCCCGGCCACATGCGGTTGCACCAGATTTGAGGTGTAATCAATTTCACCCTGATGGCTGGCGCCCAATTCCATCACTGCATATTGGTGCTCAGCACACAGCTCAAGCAACATCATCGGCACGCCCAAATCATTATTCAGGTTGCCACGGGTAATGAGGGTTGGTGCCAGACGCGACAAGATACTGCCGAGCATTTCCTTGGTGGTAGTCTTACCGCTACTGCCCGTCAGGGCGATCACTTTCAACTGTGAGTTTTGCGCACGGCGATAAGATCCGAGATGTCCCAATGCCAGACGGGTATCGGTAACCACAAGCTGGTAGATATCGGCATCTACCGGATGGCTGACAATTGCGATTTCACAGCCCTTACCTGCCACTTGGGCAACAAAGTCATGCGCATCAAAACGTTCGCCTTGCAGGGCAAGAAATGCATCGCCTTTTTCCGCAAAGCGTGAATCGGTCAAAATCCGTTTGATTGCGCCTTGAGGCACTTTCTCATTCAACCAGTAACCCTGGGTGGCTTCAGCCAGTTGTACTGCTGTCCACGGTTCCAAAGGCACTGTACTGGTAGTTGATGTATGCATGATGGTTTCCTATTGTGCAGGATAAGCTGAATCTGGGGTGTGGTGTTGTGCATCAATGGCCGCCTGCACTTCAACCACATCATCAAACCAATGACGTACGCCATCAATTTCCTGATAGTTTTCATGCCCCTTTCCGGCAATAACCACAATGTCACCTGCCTGAGCCTGCTTCACTGCAAATTTAATCGCTTCACGGCGGTCATGAATTTCATGCACGCGATGCGCTGAAAAATCAATGCCGGCTTTCATGTCGGCAAAAATCTGTTCGGGATCTTCGGTACGCGGATTGTCAGAAGTGATCAGTGCCACATCCGCATGATCCAGAGCAGCTTGGGTCATTAGCGGACGCTTGCCCCGGTCACGGTCGCCACCACAACCAAAGACTGCCCATAAATTTTTCGCTACATGGCGTTTTAAGGTGGTCAGTACCTGAATCAGGGCATCTGGCGTATGGGCATAATCGACCACAAACAGACGCTCGCCATCACGGATTACCTGCATACGACCCGGCGCACCTTGCAGTTTCGGTGCCACAGCAATCAAATCGGTCAGCTTGAAACCTGCCTGCTGTGCAGCAATCAGGCTCGCCACAAGATTTTCCACGTTAAAATGCCCCAGTAACGGGCTATTTACGTCAAATTCACCATCCGCGGTGACCAGTTTAAAGCATGCACCGCTTAAACTATATTGAATATTTTCAACCCGATAGTCAGCTGCTTGGGTGATTGAATAAGTGAAAATTTTCGGTCGGGCCGGATTTGATTGCGCAGCCTCAATCATGACCTGCGCATGCTCATCATCAATATTGATAATGGCCACTTTCAAGCTGGAAAACTTGAATAATCGCGACTTGGCTTCAGCATAGGCTTCAAGCGTGCCGTGATAATCCAGATGATCGCGACTCAAGTTACTATACGCCGCAATTTCAATATCGCAGCCATTCAAACGGCCCTGTTCCAGACCATGCGAGCTGGCTTCAATCGCTGCAAATTCAGCACCGGCCTGCGCATAGCCATGCAAGGCATTTTGCAGCTGCAAGGCATCCAGCGTGGTATGCGTAGAGGCTTCAAGATTCGGCAAAATACCGTTCCCGGTGGTTCCCATCACGGCACATTGCTTACCTTGCAACATCAACAGTTCAGCAATTAAACGCGAGATGGTGGTTTTACCGTTGGTTCCTGTCACGGCAATAATGCGCGCAGCATGTACAGCTTGGGTTGCCTGTAAATATTGCTTTTGCCACTGTCCCATTAAATGACGGACATTCGGTACTACTATACTATTTTCCAGACCCAAATCCGTTTCGCTGACCACGGCCAAGGCACCCCGTGCCAAAGCCGACTGTGCAAACTGCAAGGTTTTTTCAGGTTGGGAAAAACTAGTCAGGGCAATAAAAATTTGCCCTGGGTCAACTTTACGACTATCTAAACTAAAGCCAGCGAATGGCTTGCTCATCCATCCAGTGGTTTTCTCAGTGCTGTAGAGATCTTGAAATGTAATCGACATTCATCACCTGTTACTGGATTTTAGGAGTATCTAAAGGTTTATCTAAAGGCACGTTCATCAAACGTAACGATTCTTGCATTACACGCGCAAATACTGGCGCTGCCACCAGACCGCCGTAATATTGCCCTTTCGGATTTTCTACCACAACGACCATCGCCAACCGCGGATCACTGACTGGTGCCATACCGGCAAACAGCGCACGGTATTCACTGTCTGAATAACCCTTGCGGTCCGCACGTAACTTATGCGCGGTACCGGTCTTACCTGCGACACGATAACCCGGAATATTGGCCTGCTGTGCTGTACCACCCGGCAAGGTCACCGCTTCCATCATCAACAAAACCTGTTCGGCAATTTTTGCATCGACAATTTGCTCACCCTTCGGTGGCTGATCCAGCTTGTACAAGCTTAAAGGCATCTTCACGCCTTTATTGGCAATCATGGCATAGGCATCGGCAATTTGTAGCACGGTCGCATTCAGGCCATAACCATAGGCCATGGTGCCCACTTCCGAGACATTCCATTTGCTTGGTGGCAAAATCAGGCCCGCACTTTCACCCGGAAATTTCACCGCAGAACGCTGCCCCATACCCACACGTTTATAGAAAGTCGGCAGGGTGGCATAAGGCAGTGACAAGGCAATTTTTGCCACCCCAACGTTGGATGATTTCTGGATGATGCCGCCCAGCGTCAGTGCGCCATAGTTATGCGTATCGCGGATGGTATGGTTACCAATACGCATACTGCCCGGTGAAGTATTCACGATAGAGTTCGCGGTATATTTGCCACTTTCCAGCGCCATCGCCACCGTTAGCGGCTTCATGGTCGAACCCGGCTCAAATGAGTCCACTGCACCGCGGTTACGCATAGCGTCTTTATTGGCTAAACTTTTTTTGTCGTTGGGGTTATAAGACGGCCAGCTGGTCATGGCCAGAATCTCACCGGTTTTGACATCCACAGCAATGGCTGTAGCAGAACGCGCATTATTCGCCACACCAGCAGCGGTCAATTCACGGTACAGAATATATTGCAGCCGTGAATCAATACTTAAGGTAATATTTTCCCCGGCTTCAACTTCCTTGATAATTTCAGGATCTTTAAAACGGTTGCCCTTTTTATCCCGCACAATCTGCTGTTCGCCATCATGACCAGACAAAGCCTTATTCAGCTGCATCTCCAGACCTTCAATCCCTACGCCTTCACTGTTGGTCAAACCAATAATCTGGGCATTCGGCTGCGGCTGCGGATAATAACGCTTATAGTTCTTTTCGGTATAAACGCCCTGGAATTCACGTTTGGCAATCAGCTCCGCTTGCTGGGGTGGAATTTCTTTTTGCAGGACCAGATAACGTGAACGCGGACGCTCATTCATTTTCTTTTTCAGCTCGGCACGGTCGATACCCACTGCATCGGCAAGTTCATCCAGATTCAGGTTTTTATCCGGTAACTGACGTTTCAGTTTGCGGTTATGAGGATCTTTAGCCAGTTCGGCAGTAATCTCGTCAAACAGTTTTTTGGTTTCAAAATAGTCGCGCGGATCAATCACCACCTTCATGACCGGCGTACTAATGGCCAAAGGCACCCCATGGCGGTCATAAATGACGCCACGCATCGCCTTGATTTTTTCAGTTCGCAAAATATTGGCATTGGCCTTGTTTTGCAAAAAGTCCTTATTGATCACCTGTACATAAAATGCACGGCCCACCAAGGCCAGAAAGCACAGTAGAACCACGCCCCACATCAGGTAAAAACGCCACATGTCTACGCTGAGGGCATTTTTCTCGGTAATCGGCTGCTGCTTTTTGCGTGTTGCCTGACTTGTTCTCTTGTCCACCATAATTACAGCTAGCCTTATTTTTTATCGTCTGAAGTCATTGGTAAAGAAATTACAACCGTCTGTGCCGCAGGAGGTGAATACATGCGCAATTGCGTGACCGCACGTGTGCCAATTTGCGCCGTCGCACCAAAGGTTTGTTGCTCAATCAGCAAACGCCCCCACTCTGCATTCAGATCATCCCTTTCCCGCATAAAAGAACTTAACTCGCGATAATCATGACGATATTCAAATACCTGGAATACCACCATAATTGCGCTAAGAAAGACCAGCAGCAGCAAAACGATATAGCTGATGAGTTTTTTCATCGGCTTTTTGTCGGTTTTCTTTTCAACAACTTCAGTTTTCATTATTCGCCTTTTGAAGCTAAGCGCTCTGCAACTCTAAGCCATGCACTGCGAGAACGAGGGTTGGCTTTGACCTCTTCTTCACTGGCACGGACTCGGGAAATCTTCTTTAAACGACGGGTATCTTCCCGTTTTTGTGGCAATCCCCAACCGGTATCTTCCGCTAAAGTCGATTCTTTTTGAATAAATTGTTTAATCAGACGGTCTTCCAGTGAATGGAAACTGATGACCGCCAAACGTCCCTCGGGTTTTAAAACTTCCACAGCCTGTGGCAAGAAAGCTTCAATATCTTCTAATTCTTTATTAATGGCAATACGAATCGCCTGAAAAGTTCGGGTTGCAGCATGTTTATTTTTTTCCCATTTAGGATGGGCAACTTTGACAATTTCAGCCAGTTGAGCCGTGGTTTCAATATAACCGGCTGCCTTAATGGCTTTGGCAATACGGCGACTATAACGCTCTTCGCCATACTGGAAAATAATATTCGCCAGGGCTTCTTCTTCAATATCTACCAGCCACTCGGCTGCCGTTGGACCTTGGGAGTTATCCATGCGCATATCCAGTGGCCCATCTTTCATAAAACTAAAGCCACGCTCCGCCTGGTCCAGTTGTGGAGATGACACGCCTAAATCTGCCATCACCCCATCCACCTGGTCGATGCCCAGCGCTTCCAGTTCCTGTTTTAAATCGGCAAAGCTGGCATGAATAATCTTAAAGCGTGAATCTTCCTGTTCCAATACCGCTGCCGTCTGCAAGGCTTGTGGATCTTTATCAAAGGCATAAACACGGGCATTTTCATCTAACTTAGACAGTAATAAACGGGTATGACCGCCGCGACCAAAGGTCCCATCGACATAAATTCCTGTATTGCGGTCTGCCAACAAGGCATCAACAGTTTCATGAAGTAATACAGAAATATGCGACATAAGGGTTCAATCAATACTAGGAAAAATGTAACTGCACATTATTACCTTGTTTTAACAAAGCTCCAAACGACTTTTTGTAGGGAAATATTACTTTTCATAGAGAAAACCGTTTCAAACTGGGTTCACCGCAAATCTATTCTATCTTGCATGTGATTTTTATCGTTTAGTGAGTTTGCTGATTTAAAAATGATGCTTCACTCTTCATCTTGGCAGCCATAAAAAAGCCAATCTCTCAGGATTGGCTTTTTAGATCAGGCAGAATTAACGTTTCGTATTATAAATCTGGTCAAAAATCGCACCGTTCACAAAGTGAGTCTGTTGTGCTTTGGACCAGCCACCAAATACTTCATCAATAGTGAAGGTTTTTAGTTTCGGGAATTGAGCAGAATATTTAGCCAGCACTTCCGGATTACGCGGACGATAGTAGTACTTGGCTGCCATTTCCTGACCCAATGGTGAGTACAAGTAGTTGATATAACCTTTGGCCAACCACTTGTTGCCATCTTTCTCTACGTTTTTATCTACGATTGCAACCGATGGTTCAGTCAAGATAGACATGGATGGATAAACAATTTCAAATTTGTTTTTGCCCAGGCTTTTTTGAGTTACCAAGGCTTCATTTTCCCAGGTCAATAACACATCACCGATACCGCGCTCAGCAAATGTAGTCATCGAAGCACGTGCAGCCGAGTCCATCACCTTGACGTTACGGTACATTTTACCCACAAAATCTTTGGCTTTGGCATCGCTACCGCCCGGTTGCTTCAGTGCATAACCCCAGGCAGACAGATATACCCAACGCGGTAAACCACCGGTTTTCGGGTTCGGGGTAATAATCTGTACGCCTGGCTTGGTTAGGTCAGACCAGTCTTTAATATGCTTTGGATTACCTTTACGTACCATAAAAACGATGGTCGAAGTATAAGGTGCAGAGTTATGCGGGAACTCTTTTTGCCAGCCCGGCTGAATCTGACCCGACTTGACGATTTCTTCAATATCATTTGCCAAGGCCAAAGTGACAACATCCGCTTTCAGCCCATCCACCACGGAACGTGCCTGCTTGCCTGAACCACCATGAGACTGTTTAAAATTCACACTCCGCCCAGTACGCTCTTTCCAGTAAGCACCAAAAGACTTGTTGAATTCATCATAAAATTCACGTGTTGCATCATAAGATACATTTAAAAATTCACGGTCTGCCGCCTGAGCAGAAGTTGCAGTAAAAGCAATGCCGCTCGCAAGCAATGCTGCACTGAATAAGGCTTTGAATTGAGTTTTCATGACAATACAGATCAATTATCTTCATTAATGCTAACTATATGAAATAAAGTCATAATTCGCAATTCATCAAATTTAGGCATAACCGATTAAGATAAAAGGTTTTTCTTCTTAATCTACTGTTTTAGATACAAAAATAACGACAACATTATACTTATTCAAGATATATAGATTTTTATGGATTAGATATAAAAAAAACGGGTAACAAAGTTAACCGTTTTCTGATTTTAATGCTTGATCACGATCAAAATACTAATTTTTTTCGCTATAGATCTGGTCAAAAATGGCACCATTCACGAAGTGAGTTTTTTGCGCTTTCGCCCATCCGCCAAACACATCACCAATGGTAAACAGTTTGATTTTTGGAAATTGTGCCGCATATTTCGCTGCCGCCTGTGAATTACGCGGGCGGAAGAAATATTGTGCTGCCAGCTCTTGCCCCTTTGGCGAATATAGATAGTTGAGATAACCTTTAGCCAGGTTTCGGTTGCCGTCCTTATCCACATTTTTATCGACAATCGCTACCGATGGTTCTGCCAAAATTGAAATGGATGGATAAACAATCTGATATTTGTCTTTACCCAAGCCTTGAGTCGCCAGCAGAGCCTCATTTTCCCAAGACAGCAGCACATCACCAATACCACGCTCAGCAAAAGTGGTTAAAGAACCGCGTGCGCCAGAATCCAGCACCTTTACATTAGCATAAAGCTTTTTCACCAGCTCACGTGCTTTGGCATCACTCCCACCCGGCTGTTTTAACGCGTAACCCCATGCAGACAGGTAAATCCAGCGTGGTGCACCGCCGGTTTTCGGATTTGGCGTAATAATTTCCACACCCGGCTTGGTTAAATCGTTCCAGTCTTTAATATTTTTGGGATTCCCCTTGCGAACCAGAAAAACCACGGTCGAGGTATAAGGTGCAGAATTGTTCGGAAACTGCTTTTGCCAGTTTTTATGGATCAGACCCGCCTTCACAATTTCATCAATATCGTTGGCTAGCGCCAGGGTCACGACATCAGCCTGCAAACCATCAATCACGGAACGTGCCTGCTTGCCTGAACCGCCATGAGATTGTTTGAAATTGATCTCCTGTCCGGTACGTTGTTTCCAGTACGCACCAAAGACCTGATTATATTCCTGATAAAATTCTCGGGTCGGATCATAAGAGACATTCAGGAAATCTTTCGCGGCGAAACTCTGCGTGCCCATGCTCCCCAGCAAGACCAAAAGAGTAGATGCGAGTATTTTTTTCATGTGTAACCCTTTTATTTAACTTTTATTTAATAATGAGGCCACTATATAAATCATAAATATTTTTAACAATCAAAAACTTATAATATTTTATTAATTAAAAATCGTTTTTAAAGATATTCATAAAAATGCTTTAAAATGCATTTTTAGCACTAAAAAACTCCGAATAAATTTCCAGCTTGTGGTTTTTCCTCATTCTCCATGTTGTCTCCATATTCTTTTGATACAAAGAGCACAATGTTTATAGGTATTTTATTATTTTGTAAAAAAGTGTGATCCAGTTCTACTTTTGTATTTTTTGTGTGATTAAATGGTAGTCACTCATCGGATTAAAACAATATATAAAATTCCAGCACCGGAAAAGGGGGATGTGAAAATGCGATATACGGCAATTATACAAGCGTTTAGCTTAAGTTTAACTTTAGGGTTTATGGCTCAGCTGGGACATTCAGCTGTAATTAAAGGTACTGAAGGCAAAGTGACTTTAGGCGCTGAAAAGTCTTCATTGATTGAAAAAGCCCTGCAACAGCAAAAGCAAGGTGGAAACACCTTACGTGCCGATAACGATTTAAAAATGCTGACCGAGATTAAAGTTGCACCGACTCAAAGCTTCTTTGCTGCTCAAAACCAGAAATTTAGCCGTTTTGTGCAAGCACTGTTCCCTCAAAGCAGTTCTTAACTCAACAGCGAACTTCGTACCCCTTTAGAAGTTCCGATTTAGCCTAATCATTTCAATGTTGAATTTAACATTAAGTGATTAGGCTTTTTCGTTATAATAGCTCCCATTCACATTCTGAAAAATATTGGTTATGACTGTCCGTACTCGTATTGCGCCTTCTCCTACTGGCTTTCCACACGTAGGCACTGCTTATATTGCCTTGTTTAACTTATGTTTTGCTAAACAGCATGGCGGTGAATTTATTCTTCGTATCGAAGATACCGACCAACTGCGCTCAACCCCTGAATCTGAAAAAATGATTTTAGATTCATTGCGCTGGTTAGGCTTAAATTGGTCAGAAGGTCCGGATGTGGGCGGTCCACATGCGCCTTACCGCCAGTCTGAACGTATGGGCATCTATAAACAATATGCTTTGGAACTGGTAGAAAAAGGCCATGCTTTCTACTGCTTCGCCACAGCGGAAGAACTGGATCAGATGCGTGCGGAACAGCAAGCGCGTGGCGAAACGCCACGTTATGATGGCCGTGGTTTATTATTGTCTCAGGATGAAGTTGCACGTCGCCTTGCCGCAGGTGAGCCCCACGTGATTCGTATGAAAGTACCTGAAGAAGGCACTTGTAAAGTCAACGACTTACTGCGTGGGGAAGTTGAAATTCCTTGGGCTCAAGTCGACATGCAAGTTCTGCTCAAAACCGATGGTTTACCGACTTACCATCTTGCCAATGTAGTTGATGACCATCTGATGCAAATCACTCACGTTTTCCGTGGTGAGGAATGGTTACCGTCGGCACCGAAACACCAGTTGCTTTACAAATACTTTGGCTGGGAAATGCCGGTACTGGGTCATATGCCATTACTTCGCAACCCGGACAAATCAAAACTGTCCAAGCGTAAAAACCCGACTTCTATCAATTACTACAAAGACATCGGTGTACTTCCAGAAGCGTTATTGAACTATTTGGGCCGTATGGGCTGGTCAATGCCAGATGAACGTGAAAAGTTCACTTTGGCAGAAATGATTGAGCATTTCGACATTAAACGTGTCTCCCTCGGCGGTCCAATCTTTGATGTGGAAAAACTGAACTGGCTCAATGGTCAATGGATTAAAGCGCTCTCTCCTGCCGAACTGTTAAATACCTTATTGACCTGGAAATCTGACCGCAACACCCTGGAAGATATTGCCGCTGCCATTCAGCCGCGTATTAACCTGCTTTCTGAAGCCGTGAATTGGGCAGGTTTCTATTTCAACCAGTTCCCGAGCATCAGCAAAGAACAGTTTGAAAGCAAGAAACTGACCGAGGAACAGGTTCGTCAAAGCTTGCAGTTTGCCATTTGGCGTCTGGAAAGCCTGTTCACCTGGAATAATGACACGGTGAGTCAGACCTTAATGGACCTGGCCAACCAGATGGAAATTAAGCTTCGTGACTTTATGCCAACTTTCTTCATTGCTATTGCCGGTTCAACCAGTTCAACCCCGGTAATGCAATCCATGGTAACGATTGGTCCCGATTTAACTTTTGCACGTTTACGCCATGCCCTGGAAATTGTGGGCGGTCCGAGCAAAAAAGAAGCAAAAGCCTGGGAAAAACTCAATGAAAGCTTAAAATTGCCGAAAAATGACGCAGTTGATGAAGCATAATTGATTTTATAGTTGACGTGTGAGCGCAATACCCCTAATATTGCGCTCACACAAGCTGGGGTCATAGCTCAGTTGGTAGAGCGCTACAATGGCATTGTAGAGGTCAGGAGTTCGATCCTCCTTGACTCCACCAAGTTCCACCTTTTTTGTGTTGCCTCAATTGTCCCTATCGTCTAGAGGCCTAGGACATCGCCCTTTCACGGCGGTAACCGGGGTTCGAATCCCCGTAGGGACGCCATATTCAAGATGACTACAATCCACTTGTAGTGATCTGATAAAAAACCCAAGCATTGCGACTTGGGTTTTTTATTGCCACAATTTTTTATCAACTTTTATTTGCGCTGTTTTTGCTTTCTGTGTCATTCCGATTAAAATAAGCGATAAATTAAAATGATGGAGTTGTAATGCAATACCGTTGCCCAAAATGCCAAAGCCCTAAAATTATGCCTGTCGCTCAAGCCGGTAGCCCTGCAGTACGCCCTGTAGTTCCTAAAAGCCTCGTCTTCCTTATCCCTGCAGTCTTTATCTTATTGCTGCTGGTTTTAATTAGTATTGCAATGTGGATTTTCGGCGATGGTGCAGGCTCTACCCTACAAGTTGCAACCGTAGTGGCCTTTATCATCTGCGTGATTGCCGGTTTCCTGTTTTACCGCGACCTGCCGGATTTTAAAATTTCCATGCAAGGCTTTATGCAGTCGCAAAAGAAATGGAAATGCCGTGAATGTAATCACGAATGGGAAATCTAAAATAGATTCGATTTCACATCAGTTTCAGTGCTGGTGTGAATCTTCCTGATGAGGTGAATGTCCTTCGTGATCATCATGGCGATGACAGGAGGAATGCAGCCCACATTCATAATCTTCAATCTGTAACGTTATTTCCGCAATACCATGTTGATGGCTCAACATTTCCAAAGCCTGCTGATATAACAGATTATGGTCGGCCTCAGGTGCATACAGATGTACAGTCAGATGGACATTCTTGGAGGTAATAGCCCAAACTTTCAGTTGATGAATACTTTCCACATCCGGTAAGCTCAACAGGTCATTACGCAACTGCTCAATATCAATCTCTTCCGGAACCCCTTCTAGCAGAATATTGATACTTTGCTTAAGCAAAATCCAGGTTCTTGGCAACACCCAGAAACCGATCAGCACCGCAATAAGCGTATCCACCCACATCCAGCCAGTGAAATAGATGATCGCAGCACCAATAATCACCCCGATCGACCCCACCGCATCACTTAAAACTTCCAGATAAGCACCTTTCACATTCAGGCTTTCAGTGGAACTGGAAAATAAAATCCGCATTGAAATCAGGTTAATCACCAAGCCAATGACCGCCACACCCAGCATGCCCAGACTTTGAATTTCCGGTGGATGGCTAAAACGCTGATAAGCTTCGAACAGGATATAAATGGCGACAACAAACAGCATCGAGGCATTAAACAGCGCGGCCAGAATTTCAAAGCGCTGATAGCCAAAAGTTCTTTTATCATCTGCTGGCATTTTGCCAATTTTGATCGCTACCAGGGCAATGGCCAAGGCTGCCGCATCGGTAAACATATGTGCAGCATCGGAAAGCAGGGCCAAACTTTCAGTGACGAAACCCGCAACCACTTCAATAATGAGAAAAGTGCTTGTGAGCGCCAGAGCAAAGGTCAGCTTTTGGGCATTACTTTCCGTCACCACTGCATGACTATGTTCATGTCCGTGATGTCTACTCATTGCAACTCCCCATTATTTTTATTTATAAAAATAATTTATCCTTAAACAAGAGAGATAAATACTATAAATTTATTTTTTAGCACACTGCGAATATAAAGCAAGCTGTTTGGCAAAATCGAATGTCCGCTACAGTCATTAAAAAGCTCTGTATAAAATATGAAAGTTATTCAGTTTTATATTATATTGATAATCAACATCAAAACCTGGTTTACCTTTTTTTAAATTAATATAAAAATTCATTTACTTACAAATTAATTGCACTTTACTTAAAAAAATCGTTACATTGAAATAATTAGATTTATGACAATCTAACGTGTAGAAAGGAGTTGATTATGATCGTGAATAAGATAAAAAAGATCGTAGATGCCTTACTGAGTCCTTCAGATCAACAGTTGCAAGGAATGCAAAATCCAACCTTAAATGAAGCAAATTGGGAATTTGCGCAGGGACAATTTTTCGAGCAGCTTGCGATCGAACATCATTCCATGTTTAAAAATCATTCCACCCATTCCGGGTCAGATGAAGACCCCTCCATTCATGACAATCGAAATGCAATGTGGAACTTTTTAAGTGCCGCATTAAAAGGACATCGTGACTCTCAGTATAGACTCGGCCTATGTTACTTGAATGGTGACTTGGGTTTAGATAAAAATTACACCCATGCTCAAGAATGGTTGGAAAAAGCAGCCAAGCAAGGTCATCCAGAAGCCCTTAGGACTTTAATGCAGAGTTATTCTCAAATTGCACTGTAATAAAAAAACCAGCCCGAAGGCTGGTTTTTTTCACATCAAAATCGGGAATTAAGCACCGATTTTACGATATTTTTGACGACGCGTTGCCAGGTCATCACCATCGCGCTTACGGCGATATTCTTCAAACTCGGTATAGTTACCGGTGAAGAACTCTGGTGTTTCATTTTCAAATGACAAGATGTGCGTTGCAATACGGTCCAGGAACCAACGGTCATGCGATACCACCATCACAGTACCCGGGAATACAAGAATTGCATCTTCCAGTGCACGTAAGGTTTCGATATCCAGGTCATTCGATGGTTCATCCAGCAGGATCACGTTTGCGCCCATTTGCAGGATTTTCGCCAGCTGTAAACGGTTACGCTCACCACCCGATAAACTGCCTACACGTTTTTGCTGATCTTGACCCTTGAAGTTGAAGCGACCGATATACGCACGTGATGCGATTTCGTAATCACCAATCTTCAATATATCCAGGCCACCGGATACTTCTTCCCAAACGGTTTTGTTATCGTCCAAGGTGTCACGGATCTGACCCACGTAAGCCACTTTAACCGACTCACCCAAGGTTACCATACCGGTATCTGGTTGTTGTTCGCCCGTCATCATACGGAACAGTGTGGTTTTACCTGCACCGTTAGGACCGACAATACCCACAATCGCAGCAGGCGGCACTGTGAAAGACAAGTCTTTATACAGCAGTTTGTCACCGAACGATTTGCTGATGCCTTCAACTTCCACCACCTTGTTGCCCAGACGTGGACCAGGTGGAATGTAGATTTCAGACGTTTCGTTACGCTGTTGGAATTCGCGTGAGTTAAGCTCTTCAAAACGCTCCATACGCGCTTTGTTTTTCTTTTGCTGACCTTTGGCATTTGAACGAACCCATTCAAGTTCTTTTTTCAAGGCTTTGGCAAAAGATTCTTCCTGCTTGTTCTCTTGCTCTAAACGGGCATTCTTTTGCTCAAGCCAAGAAGAATAGTTGCCTTGGTAAGGAATACCATGTCCACGGTCAAGCTCCAGAATCCATTCCGCAACGTTATCCAGGAAGTAACGGTCATGGGTAATCGCCACGATAGTACCCGGAAAATCTTTCAGGAAGCGCTCTAGCCAAGATACAGATTCTGCATCCAAATGGTTCGTCGGTTCATCAAGAAGCAACATGTCTGGCTTAGAAAGCAGTAGACGGCACAGTGCAACACGACGGCGTTCACCACCCGAAAGCTTAGTCACGTCCGCGTCCCAAGCTGGAAGGTTCAATGCCGCAGCAGCTTGATCCATCTGGTTCACAATATTATGTGCATCCCAAGAATGGATAATTGCTTCCAGTTTTTCCTGCTCTTTTGCCAAGGCATCAAAGTCAGCATCTTCTGCTGCATATTCTGCAAATACTTCATCCAGACGCGCTAAAGCATCAAGCGGTTCACGTAGTCCATCTTCAACGTTACCACGAACGTCTTTATTTGGATCAAGTGGTGGCTCTTGCTCGAGGTAACCGATTTTGATACCTGGTTGTGCACGCGCTTCACCAGAGAAATCTTTATCTACGCCAGCCATAATACGAAGCAAGGTAGATTTACCTGCACCGTTTAAACCAAGCACACCAATTTTTGCGCCTGGAAAGAATGATAAAGAGATGTCTTTCAGGATTTCGCGCTTAGGCGGAACCATCTTGGACACACGGTTCATCGTGTAAATATATTGGGCCACGTAGGACTCCTCTATAGAAAAAGCAACATTCGCACTCTACCTACTGCAGTATGCGAACAAATATTTGGCGGGCATTATACGATGAAAGTACAAAAAAAATAAGGCATAGCATTCATCTTCAATAGAATGTTACAACTAATGGCGTGTTGGTTTTTTAAACATAATGGGAGACACTCAGTTTTATGTAAATCTGACTGAATAAAACCTGAATATATAAGAAAATTAGATATTCTTTTCTGTAATACGCACTTTTATTCATATTCACAGATGATAGACTGACTTAATAAGCAACCGAAAAATTAACTTACTTAGATGATGTAGACATGACTTACAAAGATGAAACTTTAGCGATTCACGCAGGGTACAGCCCAGAACCAACCACAAAAGCGGTCGCGGTACCCATTTATCAAACGACTTCTTATGCCTTTGACAATACTCAACATGGGGCTGATTTGTTCGATTTAAAGGTTCAGGGCAATATTTATACCCGTATCATGAACCCCACCACAGCTGTGCTTGAGCAACGTCTGGCTGCCTTGGAAGGCGGAATTGGCGCTTTGGCTCTGGCATCAGGAATGGCAGCGATTACCTATGCCATTCAGACCATTGCCGAAGCCGGTGACAATATTGCGTCAGTTTCAACGCTGTATGGCGGCACATACAACCTGTTTGCCCATACTTTGCCTAAACAGGGCATTGAAGTCCGATTCTTTGACTATCAAGACCCTGAAGCATTGCGTGGTTTAATTGACGAGAAAACCAAACTGGTTTTTGTGGAATCCATCGGTAATCCACTCGGCAATATCATAGACTTGGAAGCAATTGCTAAAATTGCCCATGAATACGGCGTACCCGTGATTGTCGATAATACCGTTGCCACGCCTGCCCTGCTGAAACCTTTTGAATATGGCGCCGACATTGTGGTGCATTCATTGACCAAATATATCGGCGGTCACGGTAACTCGATCGGCGGTGCGATTGTCGATAGCGGTAAATTCCCTTGGGGCAAATATCCTGAGCGTTTTAAAGTCCTGAATACGCCTGATCCGAGCTATCATGGGGTCAATTATGTCGAAGCTTTAGGTGAAGCGGCATATATCGCCCGTGCACGTGTAGTGCCGTTACGTAACACCGGTGCCGCCATTAGTCCGCTCAGCGTGTTCCTGATCTTGCAAGGCCTGGAAACACTGAACCTTCGTATGGAACGTCATACTGAAAATGCGCAAAAGGTCGCAGAATATTTACAGCAGCACCCGAAAGTGAAATGGGTCAATTATGCCGGCCTTCAAAATCATCCACAGCATGCTTTGGCACAAAAATATGTGAAAGGTAAACCGTCTGCCATCCTGTCTTTTGGAGTTCAAGATGGCCGTGAAGGTGGAACCCGTTTTATTGATGCCCTGCAACTCTTTACCCGTCTGGTGAATATTGGCGATGCCAAAAGTCTGGCCTGCCATCCTGCCACCACCACCCATCGTCAGCTCAATGAAGAAGAACTGAAATCTGCAGGGGTGAGTATTGATATGGTTCGCCTATCGGTTGGGATTGAACATATTGATGATTTAATTGCAGATTTGGAACAGGCACTGGCGCAAGTTTAAAGCTTTTGATTAGAATGCAATGTAGCCTTTTTCCTAAACGGAAGAAGGCTACTTTTATTGGGTTATCATTTTTTGATTATTTCTCTTTGCTTTGGTTTTAATTCATGGTAAAAATTAAATTATTATTAGCATAATAATAGAGCAATTACTCTAATTATATTTGTAAATTCAATAACTTATTCCTAGATTTTTTTCCTATATCCGCTATTATAGTCAACTCGATAATAGCTTAAATTCCCCAAATTTTGAGCGCTAGAATCAACTAAAAAAATAATCTAAATTTTTATTCTATTGAAACCAGGAAAATATTGTGAATTCTAAACTAGAGAAACTTTTTCAGAATCGAGTCAACGGCAAAGTTGTTTTAATTACTGGTGCATCTAGTGGTATTGGTTTAACCGCTGCACATAAACTTGCCGATGCCGGTGCCCACGTTCTGTTGGTGGCTCGTACCAAAGAAACATTAGATCAAGTTAAACAAGAAATTGAAGCCAAAGGCGGCAAGGCCTCTGTTTTTCCATGTGATTTAAATAACATGGAATCTATTGATGAAGTATCAAAACAAATTTTAGCCTCTGTAGACCATATCGATATCCTCATCAATAATGCAGGACGCTCAATTCGCCGTGCAGTTCATGAATCGACAGACCGATTCCATGATTTTGAACGTACCATGCAGCTGAATTACTTTGGTGCAGTGCGTTTAGTGATGAATATTCTGCCGCAAATGATGATTCGCCGGGATGGTCATATCATCAACATCAGTTCGATTGGCGTCTTGGCCAATGCAACACGTTTTTCCGCTTATGTGGCTTCTAAAGCTGCTCTGGATGCGTTTAGCCGCTGTCTGTCTGCCGAAGTTCATTCGCATAAAATTGCCATTACCTCAATTTATATGCCCCTGGTCCGCACTCCAATGATTGCGCCAACCAAAATCTATAAATATGTACCTACCCTGTCTCCTGAACAGGCAGCCGACTTGATTGCCTATGCGATCGTGAAACGTCCGAAAAAAGTAGCGACCCACTTAGGGCGCCTGGCTTCAATCACCTACTCAATTGCGCCAGACATCAACAATAAACTGATGTCAATTGGTTATAACCTGTTCCCAAGCTCTTCTGCTTCGGTAGGTCAACCACAAAAGTTAAACTGGGTGCAAAAAGCGTATGCACGCTTGTTCCCAGGTGAGCATTGGTAAGCCCGTGCAATACAAGAGAGCCAGTCTATAGACTGGCTTTTTTATGCTATAAACATCCTTAACTTTTTTAATTTTAGATTTTTATGCGGACTGCTACTCTCATTTTCCAATATGCCTGTTTTGCCTTTGCACTTTTTCTAACCTATCAGATAGCGACTTCATGGAATCTGCCAGAATATAAATTGATGGATATTGTCAGTGATATCGGTAGTATTTTAATTTGTATCGATTTAGGCGTGTTCCTGCATTTCAATAAGTCTCTGGCAGCATTAAAGAACAAAGAAGCATCTCAGCAGCCTGCTGCTCAGGTTTCTACAGTAGAGAAAATAACGCGTAAGTTGGGTCATTTGGGCATTATGCTGATCTTATCTGGCTGGATTGTGCCAATCATTAATTCATAAAGATCAAATAAAAAACTTTCCTATTGGGAGGTTTTATTTTAAGACAGGTCTTCCAAGCCACAGCGCTTTAAATATTGATATGTACTGTCATATTTTAATTTTGGACGTGTCCAGTCAGCGTTATCTACATCTGGAATATAAATCAGCATGCCTTGTCGGGCTCGAGTCAATAACACGCGATAGGCATTCAATAAATATTGTTGTTTTTCTTTCTGCCTGATCTGCTGCCAGCAAGTGCCTTTAAATGCCTGATATTGCCATCCCTGCTCATAATAAAAATTAATATCCCAAGCCAGGCAGCTAAAGTCGATTTCCAAGCCTTGTATATCAAATTCGGTGGCAACATCCTCTAAATAATACGAAGATCGAACATCTGAGGGAGAATTTAAAAACCAGTCTGCTGGAGATATTTTATTTTTTACATCAATGCCTTCTGCTCTTAGACGTCGTGCACCAGCACTGGCAATAATCCCATAACGTTCTGACCCTTTCGCTTTGCTCTTAAGCCATTTTTTGGCTTGTTTTAAATCTCGTGTGAGAGAAATCGGATAATCATTTTTGACATTTTGATACAGCTCAGCCGCCTGTTCTGCTTCATTATCTAAAAGATGGTGAACCAATTGAGATACCCGTTCACTACGAAATGATCTTACCGATACAGCCAAATGAAGTGAATTTTCACAGATTCCCTGCTGTTTTAGCCATTTTCTCTGTTCCGTTTCAGGCAAATAGACCGGCTCATCCAAAATATTGTCTGAATAATAAATTTTCCAATTTGCATAATTTTGTTTTAAGGCTTCAATCCATTCTGTGACACCTGCTTCACCGGTATTAATTTCTTGTCCACCGCCAATCAGACACACAATCACGCACCAATCTTGATGTCGGTTCATCACCTGAATCAGAAACTCGGGTTCAGACATATCAAAGTCCTGAATCCCCTTTTTCTGCTTCATAAAATTAGAAACTTGGTCTTTTTGCCAGGCTCGTTGGGCTTCATCAAATACCGCGACTTTTTCAAATGGAATTTCTTGGGATTGCAGGTAGTAATCCCGGATAATGATGAATATTTTGAATAAAGGTTTTTGCATCACGCTCTGCATGTGTTTTCTTAACGGCTTCACCTCTGCTTTTGCCAATTTCAACGGTATTTCGGGCTAAGGCTTGCTGTAGAACTTCAACCAAGGGACCATTTCCAGATAAAAATACCGAATGTTCCGACTTATCTGTCTTTAGTCTTTGATTGGCAATATTTAATCCAGCCAAAGTCTTTCCGGCACCAGGAACACCGGTTAAAAAACAGATAGCTTTTTGATGATTTCGCTTACTTGTTTCAATAATGGACTCAATCTTTCTTGAGCTTATTTCTAGATTAATCGCCCCCGCATCGCTACGAGAAATTTCTTCAACTTGGTGGCCTTGATAAAGGGCTTGTGCCGTTTCAATAATCGTGGGAGTAGGTTTATAAACTGAATTTAACCAGCGTATTGCATCAATAGGGGCTGCATCTGCATATTGCTGAACGATTTGCTCTAGGGTTTGTTTTAAATTCAATTCATTACAACAGACTACATCCTCAAGCTGAATGAGCTTAGACCAGTCAATGCTTCTTTCCTCCGCTTGTGTTGCTACCAATACCGGAATAATTTTTTGCTGATTGCTTTCTGCATGAAAATTAATTAAATCCAAACAGTAATCGATGGTTTGTGTCTTTGCAGAAGCTGAATAGTGTTTTTCACCGACTTTAAATTCAATGACAAAAATCAAATTATTAAAAATGAAAATATTATCGACTCGTTTGCCCATACGAGGAATTGCAAACTCAAAAAATAAATGGCCTTTTTCAAATTTGGCAAAGCTATTTTTTAAAATTTGAATTTGTTTAAGCCATGCATTCTTTTGCCGGTCTTCCAAAGCAAATTGATGTGCTTGTGCCAAATTACCTAAAATTCTTTCAGATGAATCAGAAATGAAATTCTGAATTGGATTATGGTAATAGCTACGCAGCATTTTTTACTCTAATTTTCTATTCAATAATTTGAAATATAAAATAAAAAACCTCCCAATTGGGAGGTTTTTTATTTGCAACTAAAGGTGTCTAAAATTATTTCGAACCTTTAATCCCGGCTTGAAGCAATAACGCACCTAAACCGCCAATTTTATTTTCTTGCGGTTTAGCCGCTTGAGGCTTTTTATGACCTTGTGGACGGTCGCCTTGCGGACGGGCATGCTGTGGACGCTTCGCTTGAGGCTTACGTTCAGCACGCTGTTCATTCTGAGCATTGTCACGGCGTGGCTGACGTGGTGCTTTAGCCGGAGCCTCTGAACCTTCAGGACGCATCGACAAGTTCACACGGTTACGTTCAGCATCGACGGTTAATACACGGACTTGCACGATCTGACCCGGTTTTACCACTTTATGCGGATCGGATACAAATTCGTTCGCCAGTTCAGAAATATGCACCAAACCGTCTTGGTGCACACCTACATCCACGAATGCACCGAAGTTGGTGACATTGGTGATCACACCTTCCAGCTGCATGCCTTCAGTCAATTGTGACACTTCAGTGATGTCATCACGGAACTTGGCTGTACGGAATTCCGGACGCGGGTCACGACCCGGTTTTTCCAGTTCGCTTAAAACATCCTGAATGGTTGGCAAACCGAATTGCTCATCAGCAAACTCTTCAGCATTCACCTGGCGAATGATTTCAGAATTACCAATAATGTCTTTTACCGTAGTGGCTTTGGCTGCAACAATTTTTTCCACCAAGCCATAAGACTCAGGGTGAACCGCAGATGCATCCAGGGGCTCAGAACCGTCCTGAATACGCAAGAAACCTGCCGCCTGTTCAAAGGTACGCTCGCCTAAACGTGGTACATTCTTTAATGCCTGACGGTTGTCAAAACGGCCATTTTCCTTACGGAAGTCAACAATCTGTTGGGCAATTGATTTGTTTAAACCCGCGATATATCCCAAGATTGCAGAAGATGCGGTATTGACATCCACACCCACCGAGTTCACACAGTCTTCCACGACCGCTTCAAGCGTTTTTGCCAAACCAGCCTGGTTCACGTCGTGCTGGTACTGGCCCACACCAATCGATTTAGGATCAATCTTCACCAGTTCCGCCAATGGATCTTGTAAACGGCGAGCAATTGAAACTGCGCCACGAATTGAAACATCGAGTTCTGGAAGTTCTTGTGAAGCCAGCTCAGAGGCTGAATAAACCGATGCACCTGCTTCACTGACTGAAACGCGCGTCAATTTCAGGTCGCTATTGGCCGCCATCATTTCAGCCACAACCGCCTCTGTTTCACGGCTGGCAGTTCCGTTACCAATCGCGATTAAATCAACGTTGAATTCACGGCACAGACGCGCAAGTTCGGCAATTGAGCCTTCTTTATCTTCTTTCGGTGCAAACGGATAAATGGTGCTATGTGCAACCACATCGCCTGACTGGTTTACCACCGCCAGCTTCACACCAGTACGGATACCCGGGTCTACACCGAGTGTGGTACGCGCACCCGCAGGAGCAGAAAGCAATAAATGACGCAGGTTTTCAGCAAAGACTTCCATCGCCTCGCTTTCAGCAGCCAAGCGTTTTTCAGTCAATAATGAATGTTCGATTTGTGGACGGACTTTACCCAACCAGAACAGTTTTGCTGTCTGTTTTAAGTAATCCTGACGGCTTTGCGGTTGAATCGTGTCGAGGTTGTATTCGGCTTCAATACGGCTCAGTGGAGCATCATCTTCACCATCCACTTTTAAGCCCAGGACATTTTCCTGACGGCCACGCAGCATGGCCAATAAACGGTGTGAAGGTACTTTGTTTAAGTTTTCAGAAAAATCGAAATAATCGCGGAATTTTTTACCGACTTCTTTTTTCTCTTCACTTGCCACCAGGCTTTTTAGCACAGCGGTTTTGGCAAATGTCGCTTTCAGTTCAGTCGTCAGTGCAATATTTTGCGCCCAGTCATCAATCAGGATGTGCTGAATTGCATCCAGCTGGCTTTCCACATCCGGATAATCTTCATGGCTAAAGCCAGCCAATGCTTCGGTTGGATCAACTTGCTCGTTGAAGATTTTTTCGGCAATTGGCCCCAAACCGGCTTCTTTGGCTTTAAAAGATTTGCTGGTACGTTTTGGACGGTACGGCGCATAAATCTCTTCTAAAGCATTTTTGGTTTCAGCAGCATTTACACGTGCCAACAAATCGTCTGACAATTTATTCTGTTCTTTCAGCGATTCGATTACTTTTTCACGGCGTTCAAATAAGTCACGTAAATACGATAAACGGGTGTCGAGTTGGCGTAACTGGGTATCGTCCAAGCCTTGGGTTACTTCTTTACGGTAACGTGCGATAAATGGAACGCTGGCACCTTCATCAATCAGCTTGATGGCAGCTTCTACTTGATTTGGACGTACGGCAATTTCTTTTGCCAACTGCTGAACTAAGTCAGTCATCGTGTTTGATCCCACAAGGATAAGTACTAAATGGCATGATTATAAAGACCAAGCCCATAAAATCCACAACTGTTTTGATTAAATTTATAAGTGGTCAGTATTGCCAATTCACAGTTTTTTTAGAATTTGCCACAAAATTAGGTGATAAGTAGATTTTAACTCTACATATTCAGCAAGATAAGCGATAATTTAGATGTATATATTTGGTATCTATGTCTTGATTTTATCTGCAATATTTGTTGCTTTAGAGCATAGTAAACAGATACAAATGAATCGTATACTCAAGACCATCCGAACTTTTGTTTACGATGACAATAAAGATAAAGGAGCACATCATGAGTTTAGTGGTACCTGCTGATAAAACAGATCCAGTACAAACCGAAACTGATCGCGTCGAACGCATTCTCGTTGTAGACGACGATGTGCGTTTACGTACGCTGTTACAGCGTTTTCTAGAAGATAAAGGCTTCGTGGTCAAAACTGCTCACGATGCAACGCAAATGGATCGTTTATTACAGCGCGAACTTTTCTCCCTGATCGTGCTCGATTTTATGCTTCCTGTTGAAGATGGTTTAAGTATTTGCCGACGTTTACGCCAATCGAATATTGATACGCCAATTATCATGCTGACTGCCCGTGGCAGCGACTCTGACCGTATTGCCGGACTGGAAGCTGGCGCTGATGATTACCTGCCTAAACCGTTTAACCCGAATGAACTGCTGGCGCGTATCCGTGCCGTGTTACGCCGTCAGGTACGTGAAGTTCCGGGTGCACCGAGCCAGCAAATGGAAGTGGTCAGCTTTGGCCCATGGTCACTAGATCTGTCTACCCGCACCCTGACCCGTGAAGGCCAGGTGGTGACGCTGACCACAGGTGAATTCGCGGTACTGAAAGCTCTGGTACAGCATCCACGTGAACCCTTAACCCGTGACAAGTTAATGAACTTGGCGCGTGGCCGTGAATGGGGTGCGATGGAACGTTCGATTGATGTTCAGGTGTCGCGTTTACGTCGTCTGGTGGAAGAAAACCCTGCCCGTGCGCGCTACATTCAAACCGTTTGGGGCGTAGGCTATGTGTTTGTTCCAGATGGTGCGGAATAAAAATGCTCAACGCGGATAATTTTTCGCGATATTAATTGTCCCTAAAAGCCATTCGCTGCTGTTCGAAGCATCCTTCAACAGAATTTATAGATGAATGATGGCGAGTTCAGCGAATGGCAAAAGTTTTCTTGCGTAACAGTGTTACTCATTTTTAAAAAAAGTAACTTAAGCAAATCCTTCAATTGAATGTCAAAGCAGTAAGACTCAGCCAAGAACATCACTGCCGATTTTCAAAAATAAAAATGCCCACAGGAATCCGGTGTGAAACTCGACCCCATCGACCCACAAAAATTTACTGATTACGAAGCTTATTCGGAAAAGAAGCGCACCCGCTCGGAACGCTTTCTGGATAAGATCAAGCCTCGTTCTGCTGCAATGCGTACCACTGTGCTCGTGTTATTCGTGGTATTTTTCAGTTTATTTATGTCGTTGTGGTTCTTCTGGCGTACGCTTTACCTTCCTGAAATTCAGCAGCATGCCCGCTATTTAGGGGTCGAACTGGAAATTCTGAATAATCCTGACTTACGTATTTTTCATAATAATGCCGAAGTAGATGCCGATTTATGGCTCAAAAATCGGGTGGGCATTGAATATATTACCAATCCGGCCGAATATCCTCGGGTTAAGGACAAGGTGATTGCCGAGTTTTTTACCAATCAAATAGAAAAAAAGCTGGCAAAAGAACTGAAAGTTGAAAATGTAACGGTCTATTTCCAGTTTAAACCCAGTCCCCGCATCTGGATTCAAACTCCGGAAATGAACGGACATTGGGTCCGTGAACCCTTAAAAACCTATGCCAACTATAGTCCCGAACTGATCTATGGCTGGTTATTGGGTGTGCCACTGATTGCCGCTGCCATCATTTTAACACTGGTTCGCCAGTTAAACCGCCCGCTTCGCCGTTTGCAGGATGCAGCTAACAGCTATAGTAAAACCGGCTCTGCACCCTATCTGGAAACCAATCATGGACCGCAAGAGATTCGTGAAGTCAATCAGGCCTTCAATCAGATGATTTATACGCTGGACCAGACTGAACGCGACCGCCGCATTATGTTGGCAGGTATTTCCCATGACTTGCGTACTCCACTGACCCGCATCCGCTTAAGTGCAGAAATGATGCCTGATGATGACTTTTTGAAAGAAGGCTTCATTTATGATGTCGAGGATATGGATGCCATCCTGAACCAGTTTATTTCTTATATGCGCGATGGCTCTGATGAAGAACTTCAGGACACCGATATCAATATGCTGCTACAGGAACTGGTCATTCAGTTCAAGCCGCTGGACATACGTTTTGAAGCTCAGGAAGTTCCAATTATTCAGGCACGTAGCCAGTCTTTAAAACGCCTGATTGGCAATCTGATTAATAACTCAAAACGCTATGGTGCCGAACCGATCGAGTTATCCACCAAAGTGGAAAACAATCACCTGCTGATTAGTGTCGCTGACCATGGCGAAGGCATTCCTGAAGACCAGATTGAAGATTTGATGCAACCTTTTGTGCGTGGTAATGAAGCCCGCACCATACAAGGAAGCGGTTTAGGTTTGGCTATCGTGAAACGTATTGTTGATCTTCATCAAGGGCAACTCAGCATCCATAATCGCCCCGAGGGTGGTTTAGAAGCGCTGATTTCTTTACCTCTACTTCATGATGAAGCTGAGGAAAATATACCGCAAGGAACTTTAGGAAAAATTAAACAAAGTATTACAGGACATTTCTAATCTGTGATTAATTAATGAACAAACAGTTTTGTTTAACTCTTGACCCCTTAGTTTTTACACGATTAAAATCAATCAATTAAAAACCATAAAAAATCGTTATACCCACATTTTTTCAAAAAATTAGACCTTAGCCTAACAGGCATGCACAATTTGTTTTTTGGACGGTACAATCCGTCTAGTTTTGAACAAGAATTGAGCGTAAACCATGTCTTTAGATCGTATTCGTTTAGCGTCACTTCATGACAAAGTCATGAGCGCAGAACAAGCTGCTACTTTTATCCAAGATGGTATGACTGTAGGTATGAGTGGATTTACTCGTGCAGGTGAAGCAAAAGCTGTTCCTCTTGCACTGGTAAAGCAGGCTCAAGCCAATCCTTTAAAAATTACTTTAATTACAGGCGCAAGTCTAGGTAACGATTTAGATAAACAGTTGACTGAAGCTGGTGTACTCGCTCGTCGTTTACCATTCCAAGTAGATAACACGTTACGTAAAGCCATTAACAAAGGCGAAGTGATGTTCATCGATCAGCATTTATCTGAAACTGTTGAACAAATGCGTAACCAACAACTTAAAAAGCCAGATGTGGCTGTTATTGAAGCTGTGGCAATTACTGAAGATGGCGGCATCATTCCAACCACGTCTGTAGGTAACTCGGCTAGCTTTGCAATTTTTGCTGAAAAAGTGATTGTAGAAATCAACACCAACTTAAGCCCTGCTTTTGAAGGTTTACATGACATCTATATTCCAACATATCGTCCAACCCGTCAGCCAATTCCGTTGACCAAGGTGGATGAACGTATTGGTACTCAAGCCATCAATATCGATCCATCAAAAATCGTTGGTATTGTATTCAACAGCGAATTGCATGATTCTCCATCTACCGTGACTGCACCGGATGATGAAACTCAAGGTATTGCGAACCACTTGATCGCATTCTTTGAAAAAGAAGTGGCTGAAGGCCGTCTTCCATCTAACCTTGGCCCATTACAGGCAGGTATCGGTTCGATTGCCAACGCTGTATTAACCGGTTTGAAAGATTCAAACTTCGAAGACTTGATCATGTACTCTGAAGTACTTCAAGACTGTACCTTCGAATTGATTGACGCTGGCAAAATGAAATTTGCTTCAGGTTCTTCAATTACCCTTTCTGCTAAATATGGCGAAAAGGTATTTAACAACCTTGAACAATACAAAGACAAACTTGTATTACGTCCACAAGAAATTTCCAACCACCCAGAATTGGTTCGTCGTCTCGGCATCATCGGTATCAACACTGCATTAGAGTTTGATATTTACGGTAACGTAAACTCAACTCACGTATGCGGTACCAAAATGATGAACGGTATTGGCGGTTCAGGTGACTTCGCACGTAATGCCCACTTGGCGATTTTCGTGACCAAGTCGATTGCTAAAGGTGGCGACATTTCTTCTGTTGTTCCATTTGCCTCTCACGTTGACCATGCTGAACACGACGTAGACATTCTGGTGACTGAACAGGGTCTTGCTGACTTACGTGGTCTGGCACCTCGTGAACGTGCGCGTGCGATTATCGACAACTGTGCACACCCAATGTACCGTGATGCCCTAAACGATTACTTTGCTCGTGCATGTGAAAAAGGTGGTCAAACTCCACACATCTTGCGTGAAGCACTGTCTTGGCACAGCAACTTTGAAGAAACTGGCCATATGCTGGCTGCTCAGGCTGAAGCCAAAAGCGCTTAATCGCCCGACAGCTGCATGACATTAAAAAAGCGTACTTCGGTACGCTTTTTTATTTTAAACCGCTGCTTTATCTGATCTCCGCCCCACCAAAACTCAAAATCTATAAACGCTGCTCTACAGCTTGACGATGGTGCTTTTTAATTTTTTCCATTTCCGCATTTAGCTGCAACACCTGCTTATACAGGTCATTAAACTGCTTGATCGGCTGATCCTGATAAAACATAAAGGTCTTGTTCTTTTTCTCCCATTGATTGTTTTTAAGAATCTGGAATAAAGCATCTGCCTTATCTAAAACCTGTAGCTCCAAAGCAAATAGCGCATGGGTTTGGTCACTATCCCGGCTTTCACGTAAGCTATCGGTTAACTGATGCCGAAGATGCGATTTAATGGATAACTGTTTAGCCCGCGCCAAGGTATTTTCTTCACGCTGCAAGGTTTGTTGTTGATAGCGCTTCGCGAGTAGATGCGCTTGCTGCAACATCTGCTCGGTTTCGACATATTTCTGCTTGCGGTCTTGGTCTAAACGGTCGATATTTAAAAACTGATCCCAGTGAATCGCTTTCAGCTCACGTAAATACTGATTCCTTGCTTCGGCATTCTGAATCATTTCACTCAATACAAAATCTGCCATCACTTTATAATCGCCCTGTAAACGATTATCCGAGACATTGATCTCGATTGGCTTAGACCAGTCTTGGGCCTGCTGATAAATCAGTTCAGCTTTTTCATACAATACCGTTTGGTAGCTTTGCAGTTGGCTAAGCTCCTTTTGCTGGACCGAATATTGATAAAACATCCAGCCAAATACACTGCATGTTGCCAATGCCAAGATGAGAAAAATTCTGGGCATACCAGACTCCGCCATACCGCCTTTTTTCACATCATAACTTGATTCAGCCTTAAATCGTTCATTTATCAAACAATAACTACATAAAACTGGCGACCTTCGCCCGGTTTTTATTCCGCATGGGTGCTTTAAATTTTAATCTCTATCCCCATCAATAGAAGCAAGAAAAGATAAGAGAACTCTCATGCGCGTAGATATTTGGTCAGATGTGGTTTGCCCATTTTGTTATATTGGTAAAAAACGTCTGGAAGCTGCTGCTGAACAGGCAGGTTTGGAACTTGAAGTCCATTGGCACAGTTATGAACTTGACCCCGAAGCGCCTGTTCGTCAGGAAGTATCCAACTCTGAGCGTCTGGCGCAAAAATACGGCCGTACCCTGGCTGAAGTTGAAGAAATGCAGCGTAATATTGCCGCAATGGCTGCAGAAGAAGGCATTCAGTTCAATTGGGAAAATGCCAACTCAGGCAACACCTTTAATGCTCACCGTATTATTCATTTGGCCCAAAGCAAAGGCTTGGGTTCCGAGGCCAAAGAAGCCTTTTTCTATAGCTATATGACCCAAGGCTTAGCTATTGGTGAACGCGAGACCCTGGAAGATGTCGCAGCCCGCATCGGCTTAAATCCGGTTGAAGTAGACGATGTGCTCAATTCAGAAGAATTTGCAGATTTTGTTAAATTTGATGAAGAAGTGGCACGTGACCAGTTGAAAGTGACCGGGGTACCCTTCTTTGTGTTTGATCAGCGGATCGCACTCGCAGGTGCACAGCCACGTGAAGTATTTTTACAGGTCATGGAAAAAGCGCTTGAAGCACCTCAACAGGCCAACCCACCCGCTGAAGAGACGGCCATCTGTAAAGAAGACAGCTGTGATGTTCCGGAAAAATAAGCTGAAGTCTTAAGTACAGCAAATCAATAAAAATCCCCAAAGTTTGGGGATTTTTTTATTTTAAGATTCATTAGACTTTTTCATAAATTCCGTTTATTTCTCCCTATGGGAGAAAAATAAACAGGGTGTAAACAATTATGAAAGAAGTCTATTTATCTATTCAATTTAGTCCACTAGGAAGCTGATTTTTAAATTCACCCGATATTCTGTAATTTTGTTGTCCTTAATCACCACTTTTTGTTCATTAATCCATGCACCCTGCACATTTTTAACTGTTTCGGTGACTTTCTCTATGCCACTTTGAATAGCATCTTCAAAACTTTTATTACTGCTTGAATTCACTTCAACCACTTTTGCGATAGCCATTGTTTTCACCTCGGGTTTTATTATTTTGAGTTCAGATCATAGGATATTTTCCAGACAAAAAAGTGAGTTTTAACATTACGGCGCAAAAACTTACAGCCGGGTCACAATACCCATACCTGCTTTAAGGTTCTTACAAAATACAACTTATCTATACAAGGCTTGGACACAATTAAAAGCGCAATTCGCTAGGCTAATATGCGGAATATCCCCGTTCCTAATCATGAAATTTTTAGAGGTAAATATGAATACTGATATACAAGATCCTATGGTTGATACTAGCCCTGACCAAAATACATCTACAAAATCTCCTTTTTCACCCACCCTCAAAGGGGTGCTGATTGGCGCAGTGGCTGGTAGTGTGTTACCTGTTTTCGGTACGTTTAGTGGTGCCATTATTGGAGGAGTCGCCGGAAAGGTTTACGAAAAAAAATACCAGAATAAATGCCATGCAAGATAATTTTTTTATATTTTCAAAGCAGTTAAGACAGACTGTTCATCGACAGTCTGTCTTAGAGCAAAAACTCTAAATACATGATTTATATAATAATTTAAACTCACCATTCATCTTTTTTCACTCTCCCCTCCTTACTTTGCTCAATCACTTCTTGATATCATTCACATGAAATTTATTTTTTATTTCTCTCCTTGGCTGCTTCATTTTTGAATGAACCAGACATCCTTTCACTAAAGGAAAATGATGATGAACGTGATTAAATCTCTCCTGGCTGTTGCTGTTGTGGCTTGCTCTGCCCATGTTTCTGCTCAAATTGTTTACACTCCCGATTTTCCTGTTAAAAAAGCGGCTAAAACCTTGAATGCTGAACAAAAAGCGCAGGCTACTGAAGCTGCATCTAAAACAGCTGCCTGACCGGCTCTAAAAGTCCATAAAAAAACCAGAAGCGATTCGTTTCTGGTTTTTTATGAGTATAAATTCGCAGTTTATTTTTCAGCTTCTGCTCAGGCAGAACATCATTTTGATCTGTCATTTCATCCTTTTCTTTTTCGAAACAATAGAACAGCTAAAACCGGATCACAGGATTTTCCCTTCCCTTCTGCCAAAAAAATTGCTTATTTTTTATTTAAAATTTACATTTTTTGCAAATTATGTCTATAAATGCTCAAAAACTGACATTTTTTTTCATGCTTTTTTTTACTAAATACATATAATCAAAGGAATTAAATAAATAATTCACTCTATAAACGTGTGCATATGCAAGAACTTCAAACGCTGATTCAAGGCAAGATTCCTCCGCAAACGATCAAAATCGATAAGTTGATCATGCTTGCCGAGCATTACTCTCAGCCCATGTCTGCAGAATATAAGTTACTTGAACTCGCGATTAATATCGTATTGGCAAGTTATTTAGAAAAAGCTCAAAAGCATCTCTAGAAGTGAGGTCTGCACATGAATGTCCTAGAAAAAGCCAAGCTGATTCAAGAGTTAAATCAACTTATCGAGGGGTTGGAACAACGTTCCCTGTCTTTCTTTGAAATTGCCCGCTCAAAAGCACGGATAAAAGACATTTTTGCTTTATGTGATGAACCGATTTTTAAAAAACAGGTTTTACAATTTAAATCTCACACCCAACCTGAAAAAGCAGCCACAGATTTCGCCGCTCAGACCTTGTTTCAGCTCTCTTTTCGCGGCGTATTTCAGCAAGACAAAGCGCTAGAGCAAGCCCTTTATCAATATCCGGATTATGGTTGGGCTATTTTGTATAATCCCCAACTCGGCTGGCAAATCTGGTTAATCCCCGCAGCAAATCGCTCGGCCCTGATCAGTGAATGGGATAATCTGGAGAATGCCTATCACTGGATGTTGCAGCAACAGCAAGACTATGGCTGCCTAAAAACAGACTACGAACTCAAACAGATTGATAATTTGATTGTACCCAAGCTAACAAATGTTTTAACCGAGACCGAAATCACTCTAAACGCCTCTGCGGATGAGCCTCAAAGCATGGCTCAAAATGAACCATCCAATTCAATGGATATATCCACGGCTGAGGTGTATTCCGCTCAAGAACCGATAGCCACTGATGCATCTGCACAGCAAAACCAGCAGCCAATCTGGACCCAAAAAAAATCTTCTATCGTCACAGAACCCGAGCTGCCGATTGTTGCCTCGCCGCCTGCCGAGACCGATGCAGAGAATACTGCGCTTCAGTCATCTATCACCACAGATGTTCCAGAAACCCTGCAACTCAATCAATATGTCGCCTCTATTCATGCGCTGCCTAGCGAAGAAGTCTCGTTACAACAGCTATATCGTTTAGAAATTCCCAGCCTGCCGGAACTTGCCCCATATCTAGATATACTGGTGCATGCTGCAGATCTGGAAAACTGGCAGCATCACCCGGTTTACCTGGCAGAGCAGATCAATCAGCACGGTAGTTTTGTTCGATATGTGGCATTACTGGGGGCAGAAAATCAAACCCAGGCCATGCGGTTAATGCAATTATTGAATGCGCCTTACCAACACGCCATGGCTGCAATCAGGCAGATGAGCTGGATAGACTTGGCCGATCGTTTGAGCTCTCTTGAATCCCTGTTTGATGCCTATACACATAAAGCCATTCGCATCTGGAATGATGAAAACTATATGTCCTTTATTCCTGCACAACTGATTCAAACCCAAAAAATTATTCAATTTGATGAAAGTTTCGCCAATATTCAAACACCGCTACTTTTACTGAAAGAACGGCAGAAGATACGGATTATTCATGGGCAAAAACGTTTAGCCCTCTCACCGACCGAATCGGCTTATCCTTATTTTTTATTGGAACGTCATCACGGTATTAGCTGGCAAATGATTCAGATGATTATTGCCCAATTCAGGTCTCCGATTGATTGCCGGGAATTATATAAAGAGATTCAAAAACATATTTCAGATTAAGTTTTTATTTTTTGTAGCAAAAGCTTGCTTTTTGGACCTGATTTTTACCAGACTACTGATTATCAAATAATATAAGAGCAAGGATATGCGGAAAAAACAATTATCTCTATTTAAACCCCTCTTATGTGTGTTGATCTCTGGACTCATGTCTACTGTCAGCTGGTCTAACGCAGCTGAAACTGGTGCAGATCAACAAAAGCGTATTGCAACAGAAACAGAAACAGAAACAGAAACAGAAACAGAAACAGAAACAGAAACAGATTCTAATTTGCTCTATAAAATTCCAAGCTGGATTGATGCGATGCCGACAGTTTTACCGCAACAGTCGGATGAAGTCATTGTTCCTCCCGTTCAGGCCACTGAAAAACAAAGCTGGCTAGACCGTAAGCAATATGAAATCCGCAACTGGACAGACCGTACCTCCCATAAAATAGATAACTGGTTTGGGCAACCCGATCCCAATGACCCGGCTTCAGCAACCCTACGCCTGATTATCGATAACAGCTGGAATAAACATGATGGTTATGAAGTTAGCCCACGTCTGCGCGGAAAAATTAAACTTCCCACCTTAGAACGTAAGATCAGTTTGGTCTTCGGTGATGACTCTTTAGATAACGAACTGAACAATAATGTCGCCATTACCGATGAAAATCCGGATAGCACGAGCAGTAAAGCGTTAGACCGTGAACGGACGCGAGAAAGCAACAGTTCCCTGGCGCTGCGTTGGTCTGATTTTTCCAAGCGTCTGCCTTTTGAAACCGACTTGGATTTAGGGGTTCGATCAGGGGATGATATTTATTTACGGCTTAAGGCATCCAGAGACTGGCAACTGGAAAATGATTTCAGATTTTATGCCGAACAAATTTACCGCTATGGCATAGATAGTGAAAACTACCTGAGGACCAATCTGGAACTGACCCATGCACGGCCGAATCAGCCGTTTTTATCCAATCAGCTCAGCCTGACCTATGCAGACCAGCAAGATGACGATGTCACCTGGGATAATTACCTGTTTAGACAACACCAGTTTTTCCAGAATAACCGTTTTGCCTATGGCTTATATACGGGCGGTTTCTATAATAATAATGACCTGCGCCTGAACAGTTGGGGGCCTTATATTTCATGGCGACAACCTTTCGTGCGCGAATGGTTTTTTCTACAGGGCGATTTAAACTATCTCAATGACCATCGTGAAGATCGCAGCCATTTCCTGGGGGTATCAGTGCGTATGGAAGCATTGTTCTAAGCTGGGCAATATAAAAATTTGAGCCGCATATATACGTAGTTTTCCGCAATAAAAAACCTCCCGAGGGAGGTTTTTTGCTTAACGAGAAAAGCGCTTATTTCAGCAATAAACTGTTAATACGTTTTACATATGCCGCAGGGTCATCCGGCAAACCGCCTTCGGCAATTACGGCCTGGTCAAAAATTACATTGGCCAGGTCATCAAACTGGTTCGATCCTTCCAGCTTTTTCACCAAAGGATGTTCAGGGTTAATTTCCAGAATTGGTTTACTTTCTGGCACTGCCTGACCTGCCTGTTTTAGCATGCGAATCAATTGCGGAGATAGCTCACCCTCGCCGGTCACCAAACATGCAGGTGAATCCACCAGACGGGTCGTCACACGAACTTGTTGGGTTTTGGCTTTGAGAGAATCCGAAAGCTTGTCCACGACAGGCTTAAATTGTTCAGCCGCGGCTTCCAGTGCTTTCTTCTCTTCAGCGTCCTGCAAGTCGCCCAAGTCGACTGCACCCTTAGATACGTTCTGCATTGGCGTTCCATCGAATTCATGAATGAACTCCATCGCCCACTCATCCACACGATCCGCCATTAACAGCACTTCAATGCCTTTTTTCTTGAACAGCTCCAGTTGTGGCGAATTCTTCGCAGCACTGAGGCTTTCCGCAGTCACGTAATAAATGGCCTTTTGCCCGTCTTTCATACGTGCCTTGTAATCTGCCAATGAGGTTGAAACTTCATCATTGGTCGAGGTAGAGAAACGCAATAATTTTAAGATCCGTTCACGGTTACCAAAGTCTTCACCCAAACCTTCCTTAATCACCGAACCGAATTCAGCATAGAACGTTTTGAATTTCTCCTGGTCTTTTTCATCTTCAGATTTTGCCAGAGCATCCAGCATGGTCAGCACACGGCGGGCGTTGCCTTCGCGAATGGTTTTCACGTCACGGCTTTCTTGCAGCAATTCACGGCTCACGTTTAACGGCAAGTCGGCACTGTCTACCACCCCCTGCACAAAACGCAAGTAGTTTGGAATCAGGTTATCCGCTTCATCCATAATAAATACGCGTTTGACATACAGTTTAATGCCGGCTTTGGCTTCACGGGTAAACAGGTTGCTGGCAGCCTTGCTTGGAATATAAAGCAATTGGGTGTATTCAGTGCTGCCTTCTACACGGTTATGGGTCCAGGCCAAAGGCGCATCAAAATCATGGCTGAGATTCTTGTAAAACTCGGTATATTGTTCGTCAGTGATCTCGTTTTTATTGCGGGTCCAAAGTGCGCTGGCCGAGTTAATCGCTTCCCATTCATCCGTTTTGACCATCTGACCTGGCTTCGCTTCTTCACCCTCAGCCGCTTCTTCTTGCTGCCAGATTTCTTTTTGCATTTCAATCGGCAGGCTAATATGGTCCGAATATTTATTGATGATTTGCTTAACTTTATAAGATTCTAAATACTCAAGGGCATTGTCACGCAAATGCAGAATAATGTCTGTTCCACGTGAAGCCTTGTTGATTTGTTCAACTTCGAAATCACCTGTTCCGCTACTGATCCAGCGGACACCATCAGCCACATCGGCAGCTGCATGACGCGACTCCACGGTAATCTTTTCAGCCACAATAAAGCCTGAGTAGAAACCGACACCAAACTGGCCAATCAATTGCGCATCGGCTTTTTGATCCCCTGACAATTTGGACATAAAATCTTTGGTGCCCGATTTGGCAATAGTACCCAGGTTATCAATCGCTTCTTGTTGAGTCAGACCAATACCGTTGTCGGAAATGGTGATGGTTTTATTGTCTTTATCCAGGCTGACACGTACATGCAGATCAGGGTCATTTTCATAATATTCAGGATGGTTAATTCCTTCAAAACGCAGCTTGTCGCAGGCATCCGAAGCGTTCGAGATCAGTTCTCGCAGAAAAATTTCAGGGTTTGAATAGAGAGAATGCGTCACTAGATGTAACAGCTGCGCTACTTCAGCCTGGAAACTATGTTTTTGTGCGCCTTGTTCGCTCATAAATCACTCCTTAAATTCATTACACGGTTTTTATTGGATGCTTTAATGAATGGAGTAAGTTCAAGATTTTTCAATAGGGTCAAATAAATTTTTCTTAGAAAGGCCCGTGTTGATACACACGCTCCATATACAGATTCAGCTTTTGCTGGCGCATTTTATACACTTCGATTAAACAGCGGCTCGAATTGCCGCATTGGTCACGCAACTGTAACCATTTGACCTGCTCATCCTGAATCACACCGCGCGTTCCCATCGGCACCAAACGTTTAAGAATATTGTAGGTGGTGGCCATTTTGACATCCGCATCATTAATGGCACGGTGCTCGCAAATCGCATGTTCAGTTGCAGTTTGTGCTTTGTCACAATTAAAGCTGGCTGCATACACCGAGCCACTCAAAAGACTAAAAAAGACCACTTGGCATATAATGAATAATTTCATGATTCTTCCTGCTTTTTTAGCTTATTGTAGAGTATCAACTTAAATACATTTTTAATGATGAAACAGGATAAAAATGCTCAATTTATGTGATTTATTGTGACTGAACAAATAAATAAATAAAGATCCCCATCAGAGACAGGGATCTTTGCGCTGATTTGTTATTTTTATTTTAATTTTAGTTTTAGAATTTGTAGCTATAGCCAAGGGTATAAACCCAAGGATTTACTTCCAGGTCACCAATAGCATTGCCATTTAATTCAAGCTCAGATTTTACATCCGCATAACGTACATCAGCAAAAACACCCCAGTTTTTAGCATCAGCTGGTTGGAAGTTGAAACCTACTTGACCTGCTACGCCATAGCCGACATCAGCATTTAATTTTGCCCCATCAATCACAATTTCCTCATCCCAAGGAATAACTACAGTTGCACCAACACCTACATAAGGAGTGAAACCAGTTGAGTTTTTGAAATTGTATTTTGCTGTAATTGTTGGTGGTAAGTGCTTAAATGAAGCAATTTTTGTACCGTTTGATGTTACATCGTGTTCAAAAGGAGTTGCCAACAATAATTCAGCCGAAAAATTATCATTAAAGAAATATTCTACCGATGGAGTAAAACCGTATTCTTGGGAAGCTTCTACATTTGTAAATGCACCGTTTGCCAATACATTCTGGTCTTCTGTTGGAGCTAAAGAGCTCGCACCCACTTTAACCTGCCACTGACCTGCCATCGCAGAAGCGGACATCCCCAATAATGCAATAAGAGCAACTTGTTTTAACATTTTTAAACCCCTACGGAAGATTATTAACAGTAATTTTCAAACATTAATTAATAATAAACATGCCTATTATTAATATGCAATAGGCATTAATTATTTAAAATTTTATTTATTTTTAAGTAATTGAAAAAATTAATTATTTATTTTAATCAGACCAACCTGGTCGGTTTTAAATACCAACCAAGTTAATCAGATTAATGATTATATTCCAAGTATATTGCTTGGTTTTATTATATTAATTATTTAATAATATTTATTTTAAATACATGTTTTAAAATAAGCAATAAAATGAATTAAAAATTCATTAAAGTACCATTGCAGCAATCCAACCAAATACCAATAATGGAATATTAAAATGGATAAATGTTGGAACGACCGTATCCCAAATATGATCATGCTGGCCATCTACCCCCAGACCGGCAGTTGGACCTAAAGTTGAGTCTGAGGCTGGAGAACCGGCATCCCCCAGCGCTGCTGCGGTACCAATCAAGGCTACAGTAGCCAATGGCGAGAAGCCGAACTGTACGCAAAGTGGTACGTAAATTACTGCCAATACCGGTACACTGGAGAATGACGATCCAATCCCAATGGTCACAAATAAGCCAATAAATAGCATTAAGAATGCAGCCAGGGCTTTATTGTTACCAATCAGATGTACTACTCCGTTGACCAGACTATTGATGTCACCGGTATGCGTCATCACGGATGCGAAACCAGCTGCAGAAATCATAATGAAGCCAACCAATGCCATCATACGCATGCCTTGAACGAAGACATCATCTGCCTCTTGCCATTTGAAAATACCCGCAGCAGACAGCACCGCAAAACCAACCAGTCCACCTAAAATCATCGAACCTGAATACAGCTGGGCAACCAAGGTCAAAGCAATTGCAAGCAGTGCCATCAAGATGGTTTTCTTGGCAATGACTGGTGCTTGTTCAGCTTCGTGTTTCAGCTCTTCGGCATCGGCTTGCAGACTCACTTCACCCGCACGAATCGGTTTGTCCAGATCGATGGCGGTGACACGCGCAACCGTACGATCGATATAATGACGGGGTTTACGATAGCTGATAAATACCGCAGTCAAAGTACCAATTAGCATACCAAGCACTGGAATCGCCATGCCCATCGGCATCATCCAGCGATCCACATGCAAGTCATACGCTGCACCAATTTTATTGATGTTACCCATCAAAATTTGTTCCAGAAAAATGGAACCAAAACCGACTGGCAGGAAAATATAGGTTCCGACTAAACCCATGGTCAGCACACATGCAGCAGCACGACGGTCCAAATTCATGTGATTCATCACTTTAAGTAAAGGAGGAACCAATACCGGAATAAAGGCAATATGCACAGGAATCAGGTTTTGAGAAAAAATGGCTGCAATCAGTAAAATACTCAACAGTAAATATTTTACTTTTCTGGTTTTTTGATGTGTGGCTTCCGCACCCAGCAAACCAATTAATTTATGCGCCAAAAGATCAGGCAAGCCTGATTTTGACAGGGCTAAAGCAAAGGCACCCAATACTGCATAAGCCAGGGCAACTTCTGCCCCATCACCCAGACCGGCATTAAATGCGGTTACAGTATCCGACAAACTTAGTCCTGCAACCAGGCCACCAATAATCGCTGAAATGACCAAAGTCAAGACAACAGAAACTCGTGCCAGTGAGAGTATAAACATCACGGCAATCGCAATTACTACTGCATTCATGAAAATTTTAAGGAAGATAAAAAGCCGTTATTTTAACAGATTCACTCCTTTGAAACTGTAAATAAATCGGCCGAGCCATAAAACAATAACTTACTGATTTTAATTAAATTTCATACCATAAAGGTCGTTTCAATTATTTTTTAGAGCAAATGTTTTGATCTCTTCTGCGACCAACTCAGCTTGGCTCAATATTGCCCAATGATTGGCATCTATCTCTACACGCTGAAAATTTTCTGCCCATTTCGGCACTTCATCAATCAGTTCAGGACTGACAAAATTGTCCTGTTTCAGCACAATCGCCTGCACCGGACAAATGGCAAAACGCTGGCGTGGTCGGGTTAAACGTGGCAGGAAATTGGCACGGTACAGTCCAATACCATGTTTTCCATCTGAAGCAATATGACTGTTTAAAGGTAAATCTTTTTGATGCTCTAACTGCTGCAAGACTTTATCCCATTTTTCAGGCGTAAATAGAGTCCAGATGGCCGGGGCCAGCACGGGCAATTGAAAGACTGCGATATACCAGGATTTAGCCAGCTGTTTAAAAAATCTGCTCTTATTTTGTTGAAATTGCTGACGCATCCAGAAAGCGGTATGATCCAGACAGGGGCCGGAAATGGTGCTATAAGATAAAATCCGATCTCTAAACTTCGGCTCAGTCACCGATTCCCAAGACTGGATTGAGCCCCAGTCATGTGCTGCCAAATGAAAAGGACGGTTTTCCAAAACGGCATTGACCACGCTTTCCAGATCTAAAGATAACTGTTCCAGCCGATAGTCACGAATCCGTTTCGGAACGGAGGATTTCCCTGCCCCCCTTACATCATAGGTCAGCACATAAAAATCTTGAATCAGCTGCTGAATGATGGGCTCCCAAACTTCCTGATTATCAGGATAACCATGAACCAGAACCAAAGCAGGTTTTGCCTCATTGCCCCAGGTTTTGACATAAAGGCGCTGTTGATCTGAGGTAGTCACCCATTGTGTTTGAGCTTGCATATATTCTTATCCTGTTCTTTTATTGACTATTTATTGCAGAGTTTGGGCAATGTGATCAATGCCACCCTGATCATTGTGTTTTAGTATGTTCTGAAGCTGCAAAAAAACAATTGACCAAAATGAGCCTTTTAAAAAAACTACAGACAATTCCTGCCATTTCTAAATTTTTGTTAAATCGCTATGCACCATACCGCGGTGCAGGGATTGAAATTGATAAAGTTGATCTGGCAAATTACCATACTCGTATCAAAATGCCTTTAACCCGTAAAAATCAAAATATCGTCGGCGTACATTTTGGCGGCAGTTTATATTCGATGGTCGATCCTTTTTATATGCTGATTTTGATGCATCATCTGGGTTCAAAATATATTGTTTGGGATAAATCTGCCTCCATACAATTCCTCTCACCCGGTCGTGGCACGGTGTATGCCGATATCCGTCTCGATTCAACAGAAATTGACCGGATCAAACAACTTGCTGAAAATCACGAGCCTGTCTATCGAAACTATAATTTAAATATTTTTGACGAATCAGGAGTACGGATTGCCGAGGTACAAAAAATAGTTTATATCCGCCGTAAAAAACCAAAGGCCAGCCGTAATTGACAAAAAAGCGCCTGATCAACAAGCGCTTTTTATTCAAATTCTAAATTTCATTAACGTCTTTTCTGTTCGATGGCAGCACCTGCACCACCACCAATGGCTCCACCGATGGCAGCTCCGGCATTGCCGCCAAAGACACTTTTACCCACCGCAGAACCAATCGCACCACCGACGCCACTATAAGTGGCATTACGGTTCGAACCGCCTTGGGTTTTACTGCCAACCGCTGCACCAGCACCACCACCTACAGCTGCACCGATACCGCCACCAACCTGATTACCCACGCCACCGCCAACAGCACCACCGAGTGCAGCTGCGCCAATACGTTGCTCTCTTGGAGACATCGAGTCACAGCCTACCAGCATAAAAGTTGATAGGGTTGCCATTGCCATCACGCTCATTAACTTTTTCATGAGATATGTCCTTTTGGCTATTTGTTACAGCATACGTCATGAGTGTGAAGTTAATATCAGCGTAGTGTTACTTTTCCAAGTTTTAATGTTGAATGTTGTAATATAATTTATTTAAAACTCTAAAAGCCCAAACTGCCCGATTTCAGTCTTCAGAAATCAGTTCAAGTATTGTAATAGATACATAATTTTAATAATAAAAATTTGGTGGTGTTTCAAAAAGTATGCTGAAAAAAACAATATGGCTTTTGATAAAATAGAGGTATGAAAATAACGCTACAAATCAAATGTCCTACCTGTCTAAGTAACAATATAAA